>CAMDKN010000049.1 GCA_945901035.1 Gulosibacter massiliensis
CGAGGGTCTGGACGACACCGAGGATGTCGACGTCGCCCGCGCCAAGGTTGGTGAACACGCCCGCCTGCGTGGCCGCCAAGAGCGACACCTCGCGACGAAGAACCGCCGGAACCATGTCGAGGCGGATGTCCTTCAAGTGCACGTGCCCGACGCGCTCGAATGCCATCTTCGCGAACTCGACCGGATCCTGGCCACCGAAAGCGATGTGACCCGTGTCGAGGCAGAAGTGGACGTCACACGAGTCAAGGACACGGGCGATGTCGTCCTTGGTTTCGACGAGGGTTTGGACGTGGGGGTGAAGTACCTGCTCCAGTCCGTACTCGCCACAGATGTCGTCGATGACGCCGAACATTTCGGCCATGTGCTTGTGCTCGGCGGCGGACAGTGGCCGAGGAATCGACCAGTCCATGTCCTGCACGATGGACGAGACGAACTTCGTCGCTCCGGCCTGTTGAAACAGGCGGGCGGTGGCCGTGGCGCTCGTGATGGTCGCGTCGCGTTCCGCCGGGTCGTGCAGGATGACCGGCGTGAAGCCACCCAAGAGGATCATTCCGAACTCGGCGAGTTTTTCCTTGAGGGCGTCGGGGTCGTCAGGCAGAAATCCGGGAGCTCCCAACTCGGTTGCGGTGAAGCCGAGCCCGGCCATTTCCCCGAGAACGCGATCGGTCGGCAACATGGCGCCCCAATCGGGGACCTCGCAGATTCCCCATGAAATGGGTGCGGAGGCGACACGGGAGATAAAGTCGGACATTGACAATCCTTCGTTGGAACGGTCCAATTAGTATGTCAGAACAAATCAGTTTTCCGCAAGACGTCCACCACCCGACGAAATGAGGTTGTCCATGAGAGTTCTTGTATTCGGTGCAGGTCGAATGGGCGCGATTCGCGTCGAAGACCTGGCCGCCGATCCTCGAGTGGCCGAAGTCCTCGTTACCAACCGAAATGCACAGCGGGCAACCGACCTCGCAACGCAATTCGGGGCCACAGCCATTCCGTGGGAAACGGCTACGGGCCCCATTGCCGACGCCGTCGTTGTTGCCGTGGGAACCGATGCCCACGAGGACGTGCTGTCGAAGGTTTTGCCGCAGGGCATTCCAGTACTGTGCGAAAAGCCGATTGCCAAGACCCTCGAGGCGACCGAATCCGCCATCGCGCTCGCCGAGGCGAACGGGTCACCGTTGCAGATCGGTTTCCAGCGACGATTCGACGAGCCGATTCGAGCCGTACACAGTGCCATTCAGAGCGGTGACATCGGCACCGTGTATTCGTTGACGATGACGGCTCACGACCACACGCCGAGCGCCCGCGAGTTCATCGCGGGAAGTGGTGGAATCTTTCGGGACATGCACGTGCACGATTTTGACCTGATCCGGTGGCTGACGGGTTCGGAAGTGGAAAGCGTGTTCGCCACCAAGTCGGTGCGCGAACACCACGACTACGCCGACTTTGACGACGCCGATGTGAGTTCCGTCATCGCGGTGACCACCACGGGCGTCCAGGTCATCATCACGGGTACACGGCATGACGCTCTCGGACACGACATCCGGCTCGAGGCGTTCGGTTCACACGATTCCATTTCGGCCGGCTTGAACGCACGGACACCGCTTCGGACAATCGAGGGCGACCTCGCTCTCAACCACAACCCCTACAGCGGTTTTGTCGACCGCTTCCGTGATTCGTTCCGCAACGAAACACACGCCTTCGTGTCCTTCGCACGGGGGGAAATCGACAATCCGTGCCCGCCCGATTCGGCACTCGAGAGCCTCCGGATTGCCATCGCCTGTGAACAATCGATTGCGACGGGCGCTGCGGTTCGAGTGTCGGACGTTCGATAACACATGCCGCGCGACCGACCGACGATTCACGACGTTGCCTCGCGCGCGGGCACGTCGAAGTCGCTGGTGTCTTTAGCGCTGTCGGGTTCGCCGAAAGTCAGTGAACGAAGTCGCCTTCTCATCGAACAGGCGGCCGCGGAACTCGGTTATCGGCCCAACGCCGCCGCCCGCAGTCTGTCCGTTCGGCGAAGTCGTACCATCGGGGTTCTCATTCTTGACCTCCACAATCCCGTCTTTGCCGAGATTCTCGACGGTGTCCAGACCGAGGTTCGACAACACGGTTTCAGCACCATGTTGGTCACGGGCGGAGAAAACCCGACGCTCGAACAAGCCGAAATCGAGACGCTGCGCGAGTTCCAGGTGGAGGGCCTCATTCTCATTTCGCATCGCCTGCCGACCGGCGTCCTTCGATCCATCGCCGCCGATGTCCCCACCGTTGTCGTCACCCGCGACGACATCGTGGCACCCGGTATGGACACCGTCAGCAATGACGACGTGGCGGGCGCACGACTCGCCATCGACCACCTCGTCGGTTTGGGGCACGCGCGAATCGTGTACCTGAGCGGAGGCGACAACCCCGTGTCCCACCTGCGGGCGACGGGGTACTCGGCCGCCATGACCGCTCACGGGCTCGCCGAACTCATTCAGATTGTTCCCGGGGGACTCACCGACGCAACCGGCTATCGTGCCGCCGAGGCCGCGTTGGAGCTCAACCCGACAGCGCTGTTTGTCGCCAATGACATCGCTGCGTTTGGCGCAATTGCCGCGATCGAGAACGCCCATCTCCGTGTCCCCGAAGACATCTCGGTAATCGGGTATGACGGAATCCGGATCGGTGGCATGCGACGAGTCAACCTGACCACAATCGCTCAGCCGCTCGCCGAACTGGGACGCCGAGCGGCCCAACACATGCTTCGCCGAATCACCGACCGCGATTTACCCGCCCAACACGAGCACGTATCGGCTTCTCTGGTGATTCGCGGAACAACCGGGCCCGTGAAGCCTACGAACTAGTCGATTCGGCCGCCCACACCCGAAACCACTCCAAGCACTCTGGATTGGCAAGAGACGATGTGTCCCGTTCCGGTCGGCCGGTGACGATGTCGGCAACCGCGAGTTCAGTCATCTTTCCACTTCGAGTTCGTGGCAGTTCAGGGACGCGAACGATGATGTCGGGCACGTGCCGAGGGCTCGCCTGGCGTCGGAGGGTCGTCCGAATCAGACCCTCTAATTCTTCGTCGAGGTCTGTGTCGAGGACCACAAACAGGACCATGCGGGTGTCGCGCTGGTACGGCTGTTCAATCGCCATCGCCTCGAGAACCCGGGGAAGCGACAGGACGACGCGATAGATTTCGGCGGTTCCGATTCGGACCCCTTTGACGTTGAGGGTCGCATCCAATCGTCCGAGAATCTCAAAACCGCCGGACGGGGTCCGTCGCGCATAGTCTCCGTGCGCCCACACCCCCGGAAAGCGATCAAAATATGCGCCGTGACGTCGCGAACCGTCGGTGTCTCCCCAAAACCTCAGGGGAACGCTGGGAAAAGGCGTTCGGCACACCAACTCGCCTTCTTCGCCCGCATCGGCTTCGGTCCCGTCCGATCGGAATACGGTGACGTCAAGCCCCAAAGCGGGACCTCGAATTTCACCTCGAACCACGGGTTCCGTGTCGACGCCCAACACCAAGCACCCGCACAGGTCGGTACCGCCAGCGATGGACGCGACGACAACATCGGGTGAAACCGAATCCGCCACCCAGTCGTATCCCGACGGCGCCAGAGGGGAACCGGTCGAGGCGATGGTGCGAAGTGCAGAGATATCGGAATCACGCGAGGGCTCGATGCCCGCTTGCCGCCACGAGTCGATGAGCGCCGCCGAGACGCCGAGAAACGTGAGGCGCTCGTCCTCGGCAATTGCCCATAAGCGATTGAGGTCGGGATACCCGGGACTTCCGTCGCACAGCACAATGCGGGCTCCTCGGCCAAGCCCACACAACAGCCAATTCCACATCATCCAACCGCACGTTGTCGCATACAACATCGTGTCGTCGGGGCGGATGTCCAGGTGGTAACCCTGTTCGCTGAGAACTTTCAGCAACACGCCCGCCGCTGAGTGAACAATGCATTTCGGTCGACCAGTGGTCCCGCTCGAGAACAAAATGAAGCCGGGGTGGTCAAACGGAAGCGGGGTCGTGGTCAACACGCTTCCACGATGCGGCGCGAGCCATTCCTCCCAGGTCGGATGTGCATCACTGGGACCGATGACGATGACGGTCGCGAGTGTGGGTAGTTCCGAAACCACCTGGGCAATAGATTCGGCCTGCGGGAATTCTTTGCCGCCGTATCGGGAGGACGCTGCGGCGAGAAGAACCGTTGGTTCAATTTGACCGAACCGATCGACCAGCGCCGCGGGACCGAAATCCGTTGACGCGGTGCTGACAACGGCACCGATTGAGAGCGCTCCGAGAGCAAAAACCACGGTCTCGATGACGTTTGGAGTCCACGCTGCGACTCGGTCGCCGGGCTGAACGCCGGACGCCCGGAGCGCACCCGCGCACGCCGCGACCTCGTCGCGCAGCGACCCACGGGTCAGCGTCCGTCGAGCAGAATCCTCGGCAACCGCAACAATGGCCTCGAACGTCGGGTCACCCGCCAGCACGGTGTCGACGATGTTGAGTCGGGCGTCGGGAAACCATGTGGTTCCTTCGAACCCTGCGCCACGGGATGTTCGAACCCCGCGATCACCGACGATGTTCAGGTCGTCCCATGCTTCCGCCCAAAACTCGTCCGGGTTGTCAATTGACCACCGATGAAGTTCGCGGAAATCAGCAAGGCCATGACGAACGATGGCATTGCGCATGAGCATGAGCGCATCCTATCTTTTGAGCCGCATCGATGCTGTTTGAGCAGAGGAATGGGGGAGACGCGAAAACTCGGTTGCTAGCGTGCAGGAATCGTATCAACCAAGAGCCGCAGTTGCGATTCGATCATCGTCGGCACAAGATTGAGCATTTCGGGCGTGTCCGCACCATTGTCGATTCGACCGGGAATCCACATCACAGCACCCGCCGTCGTCGTTGCGATGGTGACCGCGTGAAGAAAGGCGACCTTGTCGATTGCGATCGCGTTGCGCGGGAATTCGTCGGGGCTCAGAGGGATGTCGGAAACATGTCCAGCCCGAACGTCAAGGACGAGCTGCGTCAGGTACAAGAGGTTACGACCATAGCTGTCGTTGACGGAAGACCCCGCCCGTGCGTAGGCGATTTCGGGGGATTCGAAGGAATAGAAAGGGTAATTGAGTACCTGGCTCCATCCCCGCAACAGGCGCCCCCGCTCATAACGGGAGCGAATGTGTGCTTCCAGTCGAGCCCGAGGCGTTCGTACGGCGGACTCCGTGTCGTCGACAACCTCTTGGGCGTATTTACGGTGCACGACCTGCGCACATTCCGCGATTAGTCCGTCACGCGATCCGAAAAGATGGTTCACCATGGCAACGGAGTAGCCCAACATTTTGGCGACCCTGCTCACCGTGAACTGTGCAAGGCCCATTTTCTGCACGAGATGAATGGTGAGCCACAAAAACTGGTCCCGCTGTAGTGGTTCGGACTCGCCCATGAGTTCCCGCCAGAATGTGGCTGTCAACGACGGATCGACGATCGGTCGCGTTCCTTTGGCGGGCCTCCCCATGAAAACGAGGTTACCAAATCGTGAGCAATTATTCCAAAGTCACTTCGGTTTATTTCGTCGGCGTTTCCGACCAGATCCGTTGTCGCTTATCTCCCCACGAAATTAACGTGGAGTCGCCACGTAATTCGTGAGGGCTAACTGTGCGTCGACGGGTTGTCCGTCTGCGTCAACGAGACGGAATTCAACGACGACGAGACCGTTGTGTGGGGAATTGTCCACAATCGAATCATGATCGAAGACAAGTTGAAAAGGTGCGCTTGACGAGATGAGACGATTCGGTTCGGGGTAACCGTTAACCGTCGTGATCAGTGTGAGACCTTCCGCGGGCGCGTCGTCGAGCGCTAGCGACAGCGTGACCGACTCAACCGCAGGCACGGCATTCGGGTCGATCGACCACGTGAACGCGGACGCATCACCGGGTCGCGACAGCAGGCCAAGTTTCGACACTGATTGCCAGCCCCAGAGCGCGTGACTTCTCCACTCGGTGATTCCGTATCGAGTCTCGGACGGTGCGACGGCAATCGGAGCGGGCCTTACCGCGCAGCGGAACGAGGACACAAGATTGAGATGATCCCACAGGTAGGAGCGCCTGACCGAAGTGAGCGGTTCGCACATATCGAACTTTCCGCCGGCGCGACCCATTTGGACGAATTGCGTGAAATCGAGCGGTGTGGTCTCCGAAGCAACGCGATCAATGTGACGCCCCGCGTAGTAACGCGTTCCACAGTTGAGGCAGTGCGCGCGCTCGCTCACCGACAAAGTCGAGTAGAGCTCACTGCGACTGAGTTCGTAACGATCGAGTTCCCACCTCCCTTCGATTCCTCGCGAAAAGGTGGTGGGGTTGAAATAGTTGGCGTTGTAGGGAAAGAGTTGGAATTGAAGCACGGTTGTCACAATCGTCGACGCCACGATGACACCAGCAGCCGTTGGCCATGCTCCGCGAAAACGCTTCAGGTTCCACTTTTCGACGGCGATGAACAGAACGATCGTCACCAACATCGCCAACCCGGGAAGGATGAACAGGAATTGCCGAAGACCGGACGTGATTCGCGAATCCAGCAGAATGCCGGCGATAGGGAATGCGGCGAACTGTATGAAGGTGAAGATGAGCGCCGGTATTGCGAAATCCACATCCGTCGGAGTTGACCGGAAAAGGCGCCTGAGAACGAGCCACATGGCCACGAGTGACGCCGCCACGGTGAGGACGAGAATCACTTCGGGTAACTGAGCGGCCGCCCACTTGGGCAAGAAATCCCACGACGGCGGACTAGAGGACATCGTTCCGTCGGTGTAACTTCCGCGGCGCTGGGGAAAATCCGACGTGTCGGAGAAACTCTTGTACAACAACTTGACGGGGTTCGAAAAAACCCGTGGGTACACGATCAACATGGTGAGGTACGACGCAACGACCGCCGTCGTCGGTCGAATCAACCGAGTTGCGATCGAGCGCACAGTGCGCAGGTTTTCGATACGCGTGAGGACAAGCACAATGGCGACGAAGGACAGCGCAATCGCAATCCATAGTCCGGGTCGCGTTCCCCAAAAAATGAGCGAGCCTAAATAAAGAAAAACCCAACCGACAACGGACGTCACTCGTGTTTGATTTTCTTTGGGAAGCACGGCGGCGATACAACCGACCGTGAACAGGGTAAAACCGGTTGCCGCGGGAATGTCTTTGATGTTGTAGATCGCCGAACCCGTCCACATCGGGATCGAGACCAAGAGGCACGCAGCGGCCAGCCCCCAGTTACGGGAGCGCGTCACGAGCGAAACTCCCCATCCTGCAGCAAGGACACCGATGATGGAAAAAGCCCCGACCACGTAATGCCGCGCGGCGAACGCCGCGTCGGAAACCCCGACGACTCCCCAGATTTCGGCTCCTGAAATCACGGCGACCGCGTGCCCGATCAGCGAAAAGACAGGCCCATAGACGTAGACGAAACCTCGAACACTGTAGGGCTCTCCGTTGCCGTCGAGGCCGACCTCGAGTGTGTACAGCCCGTAGTCCAGGAAATTTTGAAGTTTTTCGACGTGAATAAATTCGTCGAAGTAATAGCCCACCTGGCCGACTCCGCTGAAGGACAGCGTGAACATCGTGACAAGGTAAAGACCGAAGGCCCACGGGGTGAGTAATCGCAATTTCGTCACGGAATCTCTTTCTGAGAAAGGGCGGAATGTGGCGCCGGAAGACGGACCCGCACCCAGCGTAACGCATTGCAACTCCTCCAATTTGGAAGCGCTCCCGCCTGCGTCAAACACCCCTTCGGACGGAGAAACTCGATGTGATACCGTTGTTACCGTCGTCAACCCGGGGGAAGAACACGTCATGACATCAGTTTCAATTCCCGTGATGAAGCCTGTTCTCCCCACAATCGACGCGGTGAACGTCTATCTCGAACGGGTCTACGCGTCGGGGATTTTTAGCAATCGCGGGCCGTTGGTACGAGAACTCGAACAGCGTTACGCGGACTGGTTCAACGTCTCGGCTGACAATGTTGTCGCGGTGGTGAACGGCACGGTCGCGATCTCGGCGGCGGCACTGTGGGAGGACAATCCCACGTATCTCAGCCCGGAGTGGACGTTTCCCGCGACCGCGATGGGGGTGCTCAGCGTGGGTGGGTCGGTTGAGTTCCGCGACGTCGATCCAGAGTCGTGGACACTGAGCGTGACCGATGACGATCTCGCACACGCTGATTCCGTGGTTCCTCTTGTCGTTGCGCCGTTTGGTCATCCCATCGACTTGAGCGACTGGTCCGCTTTTCCTCGGATCATCATTGATGCCGCCGCGTGTGCGGGAAATCGTCCCGACTTGTCCGGCATGAAAAAAGGGTGGGCCGCCACCATCTCGTTGCACGCGACGAAGGTGCTGGGGTGTGGTGAAGGTGGCCTCGTCATTTTCGCGGATCCTGCTCGGGCGCAAATTGCCCGCGAATGGATCAACTTTGGGTTTTCGGGTAGCCGCATCACGGA
>CAMDKN010000050.1 GCA_945901035.1 Gulosibacter massiliensis
ATGGTGCGAGCACCGAGCGCCTTCGAGGCCGCGGTGACGGCAAGGCCAATCGGACCGGCGCCGAGAACCACCAAGGTGTCGCTTGCGTTCACGTTACCGACGCGCATCAACGCGTAGTACGCAACACTGAATGGCTCAACGAGTGCGCCGTTGTTCCACGAAATGTTCGTGGGAATCTTGTGGAGCCACGACGCTTTCGTGATGAAGAATTCCGCTGCCGCACCACTGATGGAAAAACCAAAGTGATCGTCGCCAATGACACAGTCACCAACGACGTGGTCACCCTTGGCGAAATTCGTTACTTTCGCGCCGACCTTCATCACTTCGCCCGACCATTCGTGCCCGGGAATGATGGGATAGCTGAACGGAATGATGTAGCGTCCCTCGAGCAACTCGATGTCGGAGTGGCACACACCGACGGCACGTGACGCGATGAGGACCTCATCGTCCGCGATCTCGGGAACGGAAAGCTCACTGACTTCGGCTTTACCTTCTGACACAAACTGTAGAGCCTTCATGATTAGTGTCCTCTCACTAGTACTTTGGTTTCGGTTCCGGTTGGGGAGACCAGTTCTTCAAAGCCCTTTGTCACGATGTCGTCCATGTTGATGGTCGAGCTGACGACTTTCTCTACCGCCAAACCGCGGCGACCAATCAGGTCGATGATTCGAGGCCAATCAGTGACCGGGTAGCACCAGGTCCCGGTGTAGGTGATTTCGCGTTCGGCGAGTTCCATTGGTTCAATCGACGCCGGACTCGTGTGCAAACCAGTCTGCACAACATACCCACCGGAACGGACTGCCTTGATCGCGGTCTGGAGCGCGCGTTCGTTGCCGGAACATTCGATGACCGCGTCAACACCGATTCCGCCGGTCGCGTCTTTCATCGCGGCGATAACGTCGTCCTTGGTCGGATCGAGCAACGTTGCGACGCCGAGGTTGTTCATCATTTTCTGCCGGTTGGGGTTCAATTCGGAAACGTAGACGCGTGCGCCGAGGTTCTCGGCGTACAGTGCGGCCAGGGCACCGATTGGTCCGGCGCCCGTGATCAGGATGGTGTCTCCGGGGCGAACATTTCCGCGGTCGACACCGTAGGCCGCCACCGCGGTGGGTTCGACGAGCGCACCCGCGACATCCGAAACGTTGTCATGCAGTCTGAAGACGTTAGCGGCGGGAACTACTGCTTGCTCGGCAATACCGCCCCACTCGCAGCTGAGCCCGATACAGGCCATTGAGGTGCAGAGGTGGTTGTCCCCGCGTGAGCAGAAGTAACACACACCGCACGACAGAAGTGGCATGGCCGATACGCGGTCACCGACCTTCACGTTGGTGACACCCTTACCGACCTCCAGCACCTCGGCCGAGAACTCGTGTCCGAGGATCTGCGGGAGGATTGAGCCGTTCAGTTTGTGGGGCTTCGACGGAATGACGATGGGCCCCATCGCGTACTCGTGCACGTCCGTTCCGCAGATTCCGCACCAGAAGGGCTTGAGCCGTACCTCACCGACACCGACGGACTGAGGTTCTGCGACATTTTCTACACGAATGTCTTTCGCCCCGTAAAAGATTGCGGCCTTCATTTTTTACTCCTTAGTGTTGCGGTGGTCACAGAGATGGATCGAAAAGGACTTTGCCCTGGATTTTCCCAGCGCCAAGTTGTTCCAGTTGGTTGACGAGGTCGGAGAGCGGGTGAACGCCTTCGATCAGCTCGGCAGCCAGGGGGGTGTTTCCCAAAATTTCCAGTGCCGGCGCCAGATCCTGGCCGCAGACGTGAGCAAGGGTGGTCAGGATGTTGATTTCGCTCATGACAATCCGGTGAACGTCAATCTCTTGCCTCGTCGACGGCAATCCAACCTGCAAAATGTTTCCACCTGGTTTTACGATCCCGATCGCGAATTGCAGTTGACCGGGTGCGCCACTCGCCTCAATCACCACGTCGATGCCGGAGTCACCGAAAATCTTCCGGATGTCTGCTTCGGCGTTGTCACCCACGTCGACCGTGTGATCAGCGCCCAACCGTGCCGCGCGCTCTAGTCGACTTCCCGCGAAATCGAGCACGGTGACCTCGGCGTTGAACAGTTTCTTCAGTCCCGACAAAACGAAAGTTCCGATTGCCCCGGCGCCGATCAACAGCACCTTGTCGCCATCGCGTACCCCGGCTCGTCGTGCGGCGTGCAAACCGACGGCGAGAGGTTGGGCGATTCCCGCAGCGTCCAAACTCAGTCCGGTGGGAATCTTGACCAAGGTGCTGGTCGGCGCGGCAACGTACTCGGCCATTCCGCCGTCGCGGTTGAGCCCCAGAGTCACGTACTTCTCGCACAGGTTGGTGCGCTTTTCGGCACATCGTTTACACACACCGCAGGAGATTCCTGCTCCCGATGCAACGAGGTCACCTGTCGTGAACCCCGAAGCTGCATCGACGTCGCCAACGATTTCACCGATGAACTCATGGCCCATGATCATGGGACCATGATGGCCGCTCACCGGGTGCGTGGTTTGTGTCGCGAAAATCTTGGGGCCGGACTTGTACTCTGATGCATCACTACCGCACATGCCCGAACGTAAAACTTTGATCAATGCTTCGCCTGCGGCGGGCGTTGGAACATCGCGCTCTTCAATGCGCACGTCCCCCGCGGAGTGATAAACGGCGGCTTTCATTTTTCCCATCGAGGTCACTAACCCTTTCCGCCACGCCCAGCAACGGTGTTGAGGTGTGATTGGGAATCACGTTCGAGCGGCAGCGGGCCGCCCACCGAGAAATAGCGCTGACCCGCGACGAGGAGGTCTTCGGCGGGGAATTTGGTGATGACCTGGCACCCTGTTGCCGTGACAACGAGTTCTTCTTCGATTCGAGCAGCGCCCCAGCCATCAGCGGACGGCCAGTAGGTTTCCAGTGCGAAGACCATTCCCTCTTTGAGAACTTCGGGGTGATCGAATGACACTAAGCGCGAGAAGATTGGCTTTTCCCAAATGGACAAACCAACGCCGTGGCCGTATTGCAAAGCAAACGCCGCTTCTTCGTTCGGGAAACCGAATTCCTCTGCCTTCGGCCACACCGCGACGATGTCCGCTGTGGTTGCGCCGGGACGAACCAGTGCGATCGCGCGATCCATGTATTCGCGCGCCCGCTTGTAGGCGTCGTGCTGCGCGGTGCTCGCTGAACCCACCGCGAAGGTGCGGTAATAGCAGGTGCGGTAGCCCTGGTAGCTGTGCAGGATGTCGAAGAACGCCGGGTCGCCCGGGCGAATGATTCGGTCGGAATAGACGTGAGGGTGAGGCGAGCAACGCTCGCCGGAAATCGCGTTGACGCCCTCCACGTACTCGGACCCGAGGTCGTACAGGACCTTGGACACGAGACCGACGGCCTCGTTTTCGCGGACGCCGGGGCGCAGGAACTCGTACAGCGATTCGTAGGCGGCATCGACCATCGATGCGGCCTGAGTGAGCAGCCCGATTTCTTCGCCCGTCTTGATTGCCCGTGCGTTCAAAAAGATTTGTTGCCCATCAACCACGTCGATTCCGGCCCGCTGGAGCGCGAACAGGATAGGGAGCTCGATGATGTCAACCCCCAGCGGTTCGTTGAGAAGTCCGAACTTCTCGAGTTCGTGTTTGATTTTGGCGGCAACCCCGTCGGCGATTCCCGAATCTGGATTGAACGCACCACGAAGAGTCGAGATACCGGCGCGGGCACCGGATTCGGCGCGAGGCTTGACCGCACCGTGGTGCGGCGCGTGGGGGTCGGCATCCGCTTCGGCCGTCGTGGTGTCGAGCCAGGGGTTGTACAACTGGTGGTGCTTCGCGGCGGAACCGAAATCCCACACGATGGGGTCCGAATTTCTGGTCACGAGCGCAAAGCGGATTGCCTTGTCGATTGCCCAGGTGCCGATGTGAGTGGACGACATGTATCGAATGTTGGCGAAGTCAAACGCCAACAGCGCGCCAACATCGGATTTTTCCAATTCGACCTTCAACTTCGCCAGGCGCTCGGTTCGAAGCTTGTCGAAATCAAGGCGCTGTTCCCAGTCAACCTGATTGGTTCCGAATGTTGCCGTTGTCATGATGTGCCTTTCATAGAGATGGAGATCCGGGTCAGACCAGGATCATTCCACCGTCGATTGCCATGGTTTGACCTGTTACATAATCTGAATCACTGCTCGCGAGGAACAAGGCCGTGGGAACAATGTCTTCCGGCTGGGCCGCGCGGCCAACGAGGATTCCCGCTGCCATTGAATCAAAACCGGAATCACCTTCACCAATTTCCTCAAGATCTTTATCGAGCTTGGTCCAGAGCGGGGTTTGAACCACGCCGGGCGAAAAGGCATTGACCGTGATGTTGTGTTCCGCCAGGGCCCGAGCAGCGGCTTGAGTGATGGAAATCACGGCGGCTTTCGACGCGCTGTATGGGGCAAAACTGGAAAAGCCCGTTCGCCCGGCGATAGAGGCAGTGTTGACGACCTTGCCGCCAGTTCCTTGGCGAATAAACTGCTTCGCGGCTTCCTGGGTGCCGACAAAAACCGCGAGCGCATTCACGCTCATGATGGTGTTGAAGTTGTCTTCGGTCACGTCGAGAAACTTCATCGGCTTATTGAATCCAGCGTTGTTGAAGTAACAATCCAACTGGCCGAAGGTTTTTGCCGCGAGTTCGATGCCCGCAGTAACCGACGCGCGGCTTGTCACATCGACGTGGGCCGATATCGCGCTGCCACCCGACTTGTTGATTGCATCAGCGGCCGTTTGGGCGGCATCCGCATTGAGATCGGCGATGACGAGGTTCGCGCCCTCCGCGGCTAGGCCGTGGGCGATACCCAAACCGATACCGGACGCGCCACCCGTAATGAGTACGGTCCGACCGGACATTCTGGTTCCCATCATTCCCTCCTGAACAGGGCGCCCCATTGGGGAGTGCCGCAGTGTGTTTAGTCTAGATGAACACGTAATGTGCTCACAACTACAATTTGGTCGATCACGGTTCTCGATTCGTGATTCTTTTCGGCAAAAATCCTTGCTAGCAAGTGGAAAACGGCTAGGTTCCACAGGTGGGGGCCGAGCAATAGTTTTCAAACCGTTATGTCTGGTCAGCGTGAACACGGTGGGAATAGTGTTGAATGGGGCTTTACTCAGCGACGAAAGGAATCGAGAAATGTCCTTCACGGTAAAAGGCGTCCATCATTTCGGTATCACCGTTCGAGACATGAAGAGGTCGTTCGATTGGTACTCCAGAATGTTCGGGTTACAGCCCGGTCCGGTCAATCATGGCGAAGGCAAAGCGCTCTCGGACGCAGTTCAAGTGGAGGGAACCGAATTGTCGTTCTCGATGATCGACATCGGTGGCACGCGCATCGAGTTTCTCGAGTACCACAATCCGCGGGGCAAGGACTTTGACCTCAAGAATGGTGACGTGGGGGCGACGCACATCTGCCTGCAGATCGACGACATGGACGTGGCCTACAGCACTCTTCTGGAGCGCGGCGCGGTCTTCAACGCACCACCCGTCACGCTCACCGATGGGGATCTTGCCGGTTCACGTTGGGCATACCTTCGCGACCCCGATGGCATCCAACTCGAGATTTGGGCCAGCCCCGAAAGCTAGATAGGGAACTCCACACACAGCGAGGCTTTGCCACGACTTGTCAACACTGCGCAATCACGTTCACCCGAGCAGAGCACGTCTCGCGCATCCTGAACGCATGACAACAACAATCACTCCCCTGGAAACCCGTGACCCCGAACGTGGTGCTGCGACCGCCGAATACGCGATCGCAACCGTGGCGGCCGCCGGCTTTGCCGGACTTCTCGCCGTCGTCCTTAAGAGCAGCCCGATTCAGAACCTTCTGACGGATCTCATCAGCGGTGCGCTCAGTTTCGTTTCGTGACGAGAAAGGCCTCGTCACACTCGAGATCGCGATCGCCATCCCGGCTCTGTTGCTCGTCGTCGGCCTGATTATCGGGGTGATCCGGTGGTCGATGGACGCGGTCACCGCGACCTCGGTCGCATCCGAATCGGCGCGGGACATCGTGCGGGGTGAGCCCGAAGGCGAACGGCTCGCGGCGGCGAAGCGAATCGTTTCGCTCGCCGACTGGTCCGCCCGAGTCGAACCCTTCGAGGTGTGCGTCGATGCGCTATTCCCACCACCCCTTCCCCTCATGGGTCACGTCACGGTGAGTCAGTGCGCACCTCGCTAGAACGAGGTTCGGGTGGTGTCACGGCACTCGTCCTGATGGGCGCGGTCGTGAGCCTCGCGCTCGGTGGCTTGGCGGGGGCCACGGTCATTGTGCGAGTCACCGATACCCTCCGTGAAGCTGAACTGAGCGCCGCCACCGTGGCCACGCGAGCGCTCGCGGGGGACCCCACTCCGTGCGAACCGGCGATTGCTCGGGTTGAAAAGTGCCTCGTCGACGGCGGAATTGCAACCGTTCGAATCGCCAAGGACGGTGTGCGGGCAACGGCGGTTGCCGGTCCCGAGCGCTAGCGCTGGGCTCCAGACCGAGACCGTTTCGCCACGCCACGGGAATAACAGAGCGACGAAACTCATTGACAGGCTGTGTATAGTCACTAATCGCGAACAGGATGAGACTTCGCCGGCCACACAAGTTGCCGTCCGAAGTAGCCTTTGGTTAGCGCACACAACAAGGAGAACTGTGGCCGATAAGCACACACTCGTGATCGTGGAGTCCCCCGCGAAAGCAAAAACCATCGCCAAATATTTGGGTGATGGCTATGAAGTGTTGGCGTCGGTGGGTCACGTGCGTGACCTGGTTCAGCCCAAAGAAGTGCCCGCCGAACTCAAAGCGACACACGGCCAGTTTGGTGTGGACGTCGCGAACGGATTTGCGCCTATATATATAGACACCCCTCGCGCCAAGGCGACCATCACGGAATTGAAGAAAGCGTTGAAGAACGCGGACCAACTGCTTCTCGCGACAGATGAGGACCGCGAAGGTGAATCCATCGCCTGGCACCTGTTGGAGATTCTCAAGCCCAAAGTTCCGGTCAAGCGCATGGTGTTTCACGAAATCACCAAAGACGCGATTGCCGCCGCGGTCGAAAACCCGCGTGAAATCGACATGCCCCTCGTCGACGCGCAGGAAACCCGTCGCATCCTCGACCGACTTTTCGGGTATCAACTGTCGCCCGTGCTCTGGAGCAAAATCGGCCGCGGGCTCAGTGCAGGTCGCGTCCAGTCACCCGCCCTTCGCTTGATCGTCGAGCGCGAACGGGAACGCCGCGCGTTCACCGCCGCATCGTATTGGGACGTGTCGGCCACGGTGATGACCAAAAAGGGCGAATCGTTCGGCACCAAAGTCACCAAACTTGACGATGCCAAACTCGCCTCGGGCCGCGACTTTGACGACAACGGAAAATTGACGAGTGGCGCTACGGTCGTGGACGAGGCGACGGCGCGGCAGTTGGCGCAGGCGCTCGAGGTGTCGGCCCCCACCGTGACCACCATCGAATCCAAGCCCTACACGCGTCGCCCGGCGGCACCGTTCACCACGTCGACGCTGCAACAAGAGGCGGGACGAAAGTTGCGACTCGGGTCACGTGACGCGATGCGGATCGCACAAAACCTTTACCAAAACGGACACATCACCTACATGCGAACCGACTCCGTGTCCCTTTCTGCTCAGGCGGTGGCGGGCGCTCGGGCTCAAGCCGTCGCGTTGTATGGCGAGGCTTCGATCCCGGCGACGCCGCGGACCTATCAATCCAAAGTCAAGAACGCCCAAGAAGCCCACGAAGCGATTCGTCCGGCGGGGGAAACCTTCAAGACGCCCGAGGAAATGCGCCGGTTGCTGTCCGCCGACGAATTCCGGCTGTATGACCTGATTTGGAAGCGAACCGTTGCTTCACAAATGGTCGACGCAACCGGCGAAACGGTGTCCGTGACGATGACCGCTCCCGTCGGCGCGTTGGGTACCGCGACGATGTCCTCCGCCGGGACCACCATCACGGTTCGCGGATTCTTGGCGGCGTACGAAGAGGGCCAGGATGTCGACCGGAACGAGGCGGACGCCGAGGACGACGCCAAGATTCCGAACCTGACCATCGGTGACGTTCTCACCGTCCCCGAGGTGACACCCAAAGGACACGAGACGCTGCCGCCGCCTCGATTCACCGAAGCGAGCCTCGTGAAAGCCCTCGAAGAACGAGGGATTGGACGCCCGTCGACCTATGCCAACATCATCGGGGTGCTGTTCGAGCGCGGTTATGTCACCAAACGCGGCTCGGCGCTCGTTCCCGGCTGGACGGCGTTCGCCGTCATCACCCTCTTGGAGAAGTTCTATACCGACTTCGTCGAGTACGACTTCACCGCGGAACTGGAAAACGATCTCGACCGAATTTCTGTGGGTGAACTCAAGGGCACCGATTACCTCCAGCGGTGGTACTACGGCTCGGGTGACCACGCCGGACTCGTCAACACCTGTGTCGACTGGAAAGCGACGATCGACGCTCGTGAATCCAACTC
>CAMDKN010000051.1 GCA_945901035.1 Gulosibacter massiliensis
CTGTACTAAGAATCGGGATTGTTCAATCATGTGTGTCCTCCATTGGGGTCAAGGCTAACGCGGACCACCCTCGTGTTTGGGTTTCACCACTCGGTGCTAGCCCCCGACGACCGGTCCGAAATGGGTGGGCAGCGTCGAGCGGTGGGCGTGTCGCAGCTCGTCGATGGTGACGGCGAACAACCCTTGAACTTCGAGCTCGCCCGGACGCTTGTCGGTGACGCCGACGCGGACGACGGGAACGTCTCGTCCCTCACACAATCCGCGGAACTTCACGTCATCTTCGCGGGCGACCGACACGAGTGCACGGGCCTGGGTCTCGGAGAACAGCGCGGCGGTGGAATCCACGCCGTCGCGGGACATGATTTCGTCGATCCACACGCGAGCGCCAACACCGAATCGCAGGACTCCGTCGGCGAGCGCGCGCATAAAGCCCCCCGTTCCTAGGTCGACCGCGCTAGTCACGATTCCCTCGCGCGCCGCGGCGCCCAACAATCCCGCTAGATCCTTCTCTGCGGTGAAATCGACTCGCGGCGGAACGCCACCGAGGTGGTCGTGAATGACACCAGCCCAGACGGATCCGCCCAGTTCATCGGCGGTAACGCCCAACAGATAGATGTTTTCGCCCTCGTCTTGCCAGCCGGACGGCAGGCGGCGAGCAACGTTGTCGATCGAGCCCAGGACAGCGACAACCGGGGTCGGGTGAATCGGGACGTCACCCGTTTGGTTGTAGAACGACACGTTTCCGCCCGTCACGGGGATTCCCAGTTCCAGGCACCCGTCCGCGAGGCCTTCGACCGCGCGGGCGAACTGCCACATGACCTCGGGGTTTTCGGGGGAACCGAAATTCAGACAATCGCTGACGGCGAGAGGCTTTGCGCCGCTCGACGCAACGTTGCGATACGACTCGACCAGAGCCAACTGGGCGCCCACATAGGGGTCGAGTTGGCAATAACGGCCGTTCGCGTCGGTTGCGAGGGCGACGCCCAGGCCGCTGACCTCGTCGATGCGAATCATGCCCGCGCCATCGGGGGTGTGGAGTGCGGTGTTGCCACCGACGTAGTAGTCGTACTGGTTGGTGATCCAGTCGGTGTCGGCTTCGTTCGGGGACCCGAGGATTGCGAGGAACTGCCGCTTCAGTTCGTCACCGTCGGTTGAACGAGCGAACTTCGCCGGCGAATCCGCCTGCAGCGCGTCGAGCCACGCGGGGTATTCCATCGGACGGTTGTACACGGGTCCGTCGATCGCGACGGTCCGCGGGTCGACGTCGACGATGGTCTGACCCTTCCACTCGATGACGAGTCGGCCGGTGTCGGTGACTTCGCCCAGAACGCTCGCCTCGACGTCCCACTTGGTCGTGACCTCGAGGAACGCGTCCAGTTTGTCGGGGCGAACAATCGCCATCATGCGTTCCTGGCTCTCGGACATGAGGATTTCCTCGGCCGTGAGCGTCGGGTCGCGCAGCAACACGTTGTCGAGCGTGATGAACATTCCGCCGTCGCCGTTGGACGCGAGTTCGCTCGTGGCGCACGAGATTCCGGCGGCACCCAGGTCTTGGATGCCTTCGACACAACCGCCCGCGAACAACTCGAGGCAGCACTCGATGAGGACCTTTTCGGCGAATGGGTCGCCGACCTGAACGGCGGGCCGTTTGGTTGGACCGCCTTCGGCGAACGTGTCGGACGCGAGAATTGACGCGCCACCGATGCCGTCACCGCCGGTGCGGGCACCGAACAGGACGACCTTGTTGCCCACGCCCTTGGCGTTCGCGAGATGAAGGTCTTCGTGGCGCAGAGCGCCGACCGCCAACGCGTTGACGAGCGGATTCGCCTGATAGACCGAGTCGAACCACGTCTCGCCGCCGATGTTCGGAAGTCCGAGGCAGTTCCCGTAAAACGAGATCCCGCCCACGACACCGTTCACGACCCGGGTCGTGTCGGGGTGGTCGATCGCGCCGAATCGCAGGGCGTCCATGACAGCCACGGGACGAGCGCCCATCGAAATGATGTCCCGCACGATACCGCCGATCCCCGTTGCGGCGCCCTGAAACGGCTCGATGTAGGACGGGTGGTTGTGGCTCTCGATTTTGAAGGTGACGGCCCAGCCCTCACCGATGTCGACAACTCCCGCATTTTCGCCCATGCCGACCATGAGGTGCTTAGTCATTTCGGGCGACACCTTCTGGCCAAACTGGCGCAGGTGGACCTTGGACGACTTGTACGAGCAGTGTTCCGACCACATGACGGAATACATCGCCAGCTCGCCGCTCGTGGGACGACGGCCCAGGATGTCGCGAATCTGTTGGTATTCGTCCGGCTTGAGCCCGAGCAGGTGGAACGGCTGATCCTTCTCGGGAGTCGCCGCAGCGTTCTCGACGGTGTCGGGAATGTGATCGTTCACGGAGGCTCCTGGTTATGAGAGGACAGTGGCGCGCAGCACCGACTGGAACATGGCGAGTCCGTCCGTTCCGGACGACATCGCCGCGGGGGTGTCGGGGCCGAATCCGGGCTCAACGGCGTGTTCGGGGTGCGGCATGAGTCCGACGACGTTTCCGCGCGCGTTTCGCAGCCCCGCGATGTCGTTCAGTGACCCGTTGGGGTTCACTTCGAGATAACGGAACACGACGAGCCCGTCGCCCTCCAGGCGGTTTAGCGTCTCGTCGTCGGCGATGAATCCACCTTCGCCGTTCTTCAGCGGAATGGTGATCTCTTGGCCCTGCGTGTAGCCGCTCGTCCACGGGGTGTCGATGTTCTCGACGCGGAGCTTCTGGTCGCGTCGAACGAACGTGCCGTGATCGTTTCGAATGAGTCCTCCGGCGAGGAGGTGGGCTTCGACGAGAATCTGAAAGCCGTTGCAGATGCCGAGGACGGGCATGCCCTTATTCGCTGCGTCGATAACCTCGCTCATGATGGGCGAGTGGGCGGCGATTGCGCCACACCGCAGGTAGTCACCGTAGGAGAAGCCGCCGGGTAGAACGATGGCGTCGACGCCGTGCAAGTCTGTATCGCCGTGCCAGAGCGAAACAGCGTCACCGCCGGCGAGGCGAATGGCGCGAAGTGCATCGCGGTCGTCGAGCGAACCGGGGAACGTAATGACGCCGACGCGCACGCTAGTCCGCCACGCGAATCGAGATGACGTCTTCAATGACGTCGTTCGACAGGACGTCTTTCGCGACCTCGGCAATGTGGTCAAGCAACTTCGGGGTGACCTCGCCCTCAATCGTGATTTCGAAGCGCTTTCCGATGCGGACGTCCGTGATCTCGCCGTCACCGAATCGCTGCAGAGCGCGGGCTGTGGCCTTACCGGCCGGGTCGAGCAGAACTTCTTTCGGCATAACCTCAACGATGACCTTGGGCACGCGCTCTCCTCGACTTGTCGCTGAATTCTGCCTTCAGTCTATTGGCGGTCGGCACGTCCGACGGGAGACCCTCGCAGAGCTCGCGGTCAATTCGCCGCGGTGAGTCGGGAAATGAGCTCGCGTTACCGTTCGGCGGTTCGAGTGACGATGTCGGCGGGAAGTTCGGGCGGTGTTCCCGTCTTGTCCGAGTTCGCCGAGAGCCAGTCCCGCACAATCTGCTTGTCGAACGAATCGAGGCGGTTCGGCCCACCCGCGGCATAGGTGTTGGCGTCCCAGTAGCGGCTGGAATCCGAGGTCAGCACCTCGTCGCCCAACCGAAGAACGCCGGTTTCGCGATCACGCCCGAATTCGAACTTCGTGTCGGCGAGGATGAGCCCCTCGGCCTCGGCGATGTCACTAGCGCGGCGGAAAATCGCGAGGCTCGTGTCGCGCAACGCGCGAGCGGTTTCATCGCCGACCAGGTCCACCGTTTGTTCGAACGAGATGTTTTCGTCGTGCTCGCCCATCGGCGCCTTGAAAGCCGGGGTGAAGAGGGGTTCGGGCAAGCGGTCACCGTTCGCCAGTCCGGAGGGTAGCGCGATTCCGCACACGGTTCCCGACTCGCGGTATTCGGCCCAACCGCTACCGACGAGATATCCGCGCACGACACACTCCACGGGAAGCATTGCCAGGCCGCGCACGACCATTCCGCGACGAGCAACCTCCGCGGGCGGCTCGACAGGCAGCAGGTGATTGGGAAAGTCCGAGAGTTGGTCGAACCACCACCGTGACAGTGTCGTGAGCAATTCGCCCTTGCCGGGAATCGCGGGGGATAAAACGTGGTCGAAAGCAGATACCCGGTCACTGGCCACCATCAATACGGTGGGCGACGATTCGAGAGTAGATTCCGTTTCGGGAATATACAGATCGCGCACTTTTCCCGAATAGGCGAGGCCCCAGCCGGTCAGCGTCATTCGACCACTCGTTGGGCGATATCGGTTCGAAAATGCGACCCTTCCAAGTGGATACGATCAAGGGCGAGGTACGCCCGGCGACGAGCGTCACCGAAGTCGCCGGCTCGTGCCACGACAGAAAGCACGCGGCCGCCGGTTGACACGAAACCGTCGCCGTCGCGGGCCGTGGCCGCGTGGGCGATGGACACACCGGGAACCTCGAGTGCGTCGGGCAAACCCAGGATTGGCTTACCCGTTTCGGGCGACTCGGGATACCCCTCGCTGGCGAGAACCACCGCGAGAGCGACATCCGAGCTGAAGACGGGTTCGGGCACGGTGGCAAGACGACCGGTTGCGGTGGCGAGCAACAGGTCCGCGAGAGACGAGTCGAGCCGTTCCAGAACAACCTGCGTCTCCGGGTCACCGAATCGCGCATTGAATTCGATGACGCGAACGCCGTCGTGCGTGAGGATCAACCCGCAGTACAAGAGTCCGACAAACGGCGTGCCTCGACGGGACATCTCGCGAATCGTCGGCTGGGCGACGGTCTCGATGATTTCGTCGACGAACCCCTCGGGCAACCACGGGAGTGGCGAATAAGCGCCCATGCCTCCCGTGTTGGGTCCCTCGTCGTTGTCGAACGCGCGTTTGTAATCCTGGGCGGGCGACAGCGGGACAACCGCATCCCCGTCGGACAGAACGAATAGGGACACTTCCTGCCCGTCGAGGAACTCCTCGATCAGGACCGGACCGTGGTGAATGTAGAACTCGGCGTGGTCACACGCCGCATCACGGTCACTCGTGACAATTACCCCTTTACCGGCCGCGAGGCCGTCGGCCTTGACGACGTAGGGGGAACCGAATTCGTCGAGCGCCGTTTCCACCTCGCGCAGAGTGGTCGCCGAGATGGATCGACCGTTGGGAACTCGCGCGGCGTTCATCACTTCTTTCGCGAAATCTTTCGACCCTTCGAGCCGCGCCGCGGCCTTGTCGGGCCCAAAAACGGGAACGCCAACGGCACGAAGCGCGTCGGCGACTCCCGCCACGAGAGGGGCCTCCGGTCCGATGATGACGAGCTCGACGCCCTGTTCGGCCGCGTAGTTGGCGATAAGCGGTCCGTCTTCGATGTTGAGCGAAACGACCTCGACTACTTCGGCAATTCCGGCGTTTCCCGGGGCGGCGACGATCTGGTGAGCGGTCGTGTCGCGAAGCAGTGCGCGCACGATGGCGTGCTCTCTCGCACCGGACCCAATCACAAGTATCTTCACGAGAGAACACTACCTTTGCCGCTGCTAGCGTGTTGAGCGTGCCGCTTCCCCGAATTGACACCGAGCGTGGCCGAGTCGCCGTCGCCGCGGTTCGGGACGGTTCGGCGGACCGAAATCTGACGGCCACCGCGGTGCGTTTCATCCTGCAGGAGTTCGCGCGACTCGCTCCCGGAAAGTCGGTCGAGGTGCGCGTTCCACCCCACGGGGTCGTCCAGATCGTCGAGGGCCTCGGTCACACCCGAGGGACACCGCCCAACGTCATCGAACTCGACGCCGAGACGCTCGTGGCGCTCGCGGTCGGTGACGAGACGTGGGAGGCGGCCGTCAACCGCGGTGCCGTTCGAGCGTCGGGAACCCGTGCGTCCCTCGCCGAACTTGTGCCCCTTTCCGCACTGAGAGAATAGACACATGGCTAAAGAAGAAGTCACCATCCGCCGCGCACCGCGCATGTGGTCGTTCATGATGACGGGTGCTGTGGTCGGCGTCATCGCCTCGACTTTCGTTACGGGCGCCGCCCCCATCAACCCCTCGGTGGGTTTCTGGCCGACGTTGGGGTTTTTCGCTCTGTTCGGTTTCGCGATTGGTCTCTCACTCGGCGGAGTGGTCGGCTTCGTCATTGACGCGCGCACGAAAACGTCGCGCGGAGTCGCCTCGATCACAAAGACCACGGCGAAGAAAACGCCCACATCGAAACCGAAGTCAACACCGAAACCAACACCAAAACCGAAGAACTAGCCCTCAGGACTACGACGACTGGTTTTCTTCCACCCACCGCAGATATTCGGGGGTCACGGTTCCGGTGACGTAGTCGCCGGTGAAACACGACATTTCAAGTTCCGTCAGGTTGCTGCCCTCGAGAATCGCGCTCTTCATGTCGTCGACCTCTTGATAGATGAGGTGGTCGGCGCCGATCTCGGACGCGATTTCGGGAATCTTGCGTCCGGCGGCAACCAGTTCGGCCCGGTTCGGCATATTGATGCCGTAGACGTGGGGGAAGCGAACGGGTGGCGCCGCTGAAGTGAACGTCACCGAGTTGGCGCCAGCATTGCGCGCCATCTCGACAATCTCGCGTGAGGTCGTTCCGCGCACGATCGAATCGTCAACGATGAGGACGTTCTTGCCCTTGAACTCCGACGGCATCGCATTGAGTTTCTGTTTCACGCCCTTTCGGCGTTCCTCCTGGCCCGGCATGATGAACGTTCGGCCGACATAGCGGTTCTTGTAATACCCCTCGCGGTATTCGATGCCCAGTTTGCGAGCGACTTGCAGTGCCGCGGGACGGGACGAGTCGGGTATGGGCATGACCACGTCGATGTCGCCCGCGGGTGCCCACTTCTCGATGGTGTCGGCGAGACGATCGCCCAGTCGGAGTCGCGCTTCGTACACCGAAATTCCATTCATGATCGAGTCGGGACGCGCGAGATAAACGTACTCAAACGAACAGGGGATTAGGACAGGGTTTTTCGCGCACTGTCGGGACACCAGTTCGCCATCGAGGGAAACGAAAATCGCTTCGCCCGGCTCGACGTCGCGGATGACCTCGTACCCGGCCGATTCGAGGACGAGAGACTCGCTCGCGACCACCCATTCCGCGCCGACGAGCCCGGCGTTCCGTCGTCCGAGGACAAGGGGGCGAATGCCAAACGGGTCGCGGAAGGCGAGAAGTCCGTGTCCGGCGATGAGGGCGATGGCGGCGTACGATCCTTCGACGCGTTCATGAAGCCTGGCAACCGCGTCGAACACGTTGTCGGGGGAAAATTTTTCGACGGTTGTTGCGGCCTGCAGTTCGTGAGCGAGGACGTTGACGAGAAGTTCGGTGTCCGAGTTGGTGTTGAGGTGTCGTCGGTCGTCCTCATTGAGCTCGCGGGTCAGTTCGCGTGTGTTCGTGAGGTTCCCGTTGTGGACGAGGATGATCCCGTACGGAGCGTTGACGAAAAACGGTTGGGCTTCCTCCTCCCGCTTTGCGTTTCCACGGGTGGCGTAGCGAACGTGACCCAGTCCGACGTTTCCGAGCAGTCCGCGCATGTCGCGGGTGCGAAACGCCTCGCGAACCTGACCCTTCGCCTTGGCCGAGTGGATGGTCGTGCCCTCGCAGGTGGCAATCCCGGTCGAGTCCTGACCGCGATGCTGCAATAGTGCGAGCGCGTCGTAGACCTGTTGATTGACGGGAGTTGTGGAGACGATTCCGACGATGCCGCACATGACGAGGCGAACTCCTTCGAGTGAGTGTCGGTGCCGATCGGCTCCGCAATCATTCTCTCACACCGCGAAAGTGGCGTGTCGATAGAATTGCCCAATGACGGCATCGAATTCCTACTCGGCCGCCGGTGTCGACACCGAAGCGGGCGATCGCGCCGTCGAACTCATGAAGTCCGCGATTGCTGCGACACACGGCCCCGATGTTCTCGGGGGTGTGGGTGGTTTTGCCGGACTCATGGATGCGTCATTCCTCAAGAATTTCCGCCGTCCGATTCTCGCGACCTCGACCGACGGTGTCGGCACCAAGGTCGCCATTGCGCAGGCGCTCGACGTTCACCACACGATCGGGCACGACCTCGTCGGGATGGTCGTGGACGACATCGTGGTCGTTGGCGCAAAGCCCATGTTCATGACCGACTACATCGCGTGCGGCAAGGTCGTTCCCGAGCGCATCGCCGAAATTGTGCGTGGAATCGCCGAGGCCTGCGCCTTGACGGGAACCGCGCTTGTCGGTGGCGAGACCGCCGAGCACCCGGGACTACTGGGCGAACACGACTACGACGTCGCCGGCGCGGCCGTCGGTGCGGTCGAGGCCGACGAGATGTTGGGTGCCGAGCGGGTTCAGCCGGGCGACGTCGTCATTGCGATGGCGTCGAGCGGAATTCACTC
>CAMDKN010000052.1 GCA_945901035.1 Gulosibacter massiliensis
CTCGCTCTCGTGAAAGGGCGCGCGGGCGAGGTGTACAACATCGGCGGTGGGACGGAACTGACCAACAAGGAACTCACCCAGATGCTGCTGGACGCGACCGGAACCGACTGGTCTCGAGTCGACCAGGTTGAGGACCGAAAAGGTCACGATCGCCGTTACAGCGTGGATATTTCGAAAGCGACCGCCGAACTCGGTTACGTCCCGCTCGTGGAATTCGGCCCTGGACTGCTGGACACGGTCGAGTGGTTTCGAACCAATCGCGAGTGGTGGGAGCCGCTCAAGGAACGAGCGTCGCTCGCGTGAGCGCCCCCATACTCGTGACGGGCGGG
Organism: Gulosibacter massiliensis; assembly: GCA_945901035.1. Taxonomy (GTDB): domain Bacteria; phylum Actinomycetota; class Actinomycetes; order Actinomycetales; family Microbacteriaceae; genus MWH-TA3. The sequence continues at coordinate 330 of CAMDKN010000052.1, forward strand.
GGCGGAATGCTCGCTCATGCGTTAGGAAAAGTTTGGGGGGACGAGGTCGAACTCGTGTCGCGTGATCAACTCGACATCACCGACCGCAGCGCGGTGGCCGACGCCGTTCGAGGTCGACGGGCCGTGATTAACACCGCTGCGTACACCGCAGTCGATTTTGCCGAAGGACACGACAACGTTGCATTCGCCGTCAACGCAACGGGCGCCGGAAATGTTGCCCGTGCGTGCGCCGACTCGTCGGCCGCACTGATTCACATTTCCACGGATTATGTCTTCGATGGTCGTGCAACGAGCCCTTACTCCGAAGACTCCCCGACGGGCCCGATTTCCGCCTACGGTCGTTCCAAACTTTCCGGTGAACAGGCTGTTGTGGCGGCCCACCCCACCGGCACGCGAATCGTTCGAACCGCCTGGCTCTACGGAGCACAAGGAACGAATTTCGTCGCGACGATGCTGGCGAAGGCGCGCTCGGGCGACCGCGTCGCGGTGGTCACCGATCAGGTGGGTCAACCAACCTGGGCCGTGGATGTGGCGGAACGCATTCGCCACGTGCTCAACGCGGCGCCCGGCAACTATCACGCCACCAACGCGGGTTCCTGTAACTGGTGGGATCTCGCGCAGGCGGTTTACCAGGCCGCCGGCGCGGATGTCTCGCTCGTCGAGAAGACGGTAGCCGCCGCGTTCGTTCGACCCGCCCCTCGACCGTCCTATTCGGTGCTCGGTGACGAGGCCGCTCGCGCCGCGGGGATTCCGGCGATGCGCCCGTGGCGCGAGGCACTCGACGAGGCGCTCCGCATCGACTTCGCGGTCTGACGTTCGGGTTACGGGTTCGGCGTCGGTGATGGTGTCGCCCGCGGAGGGAACACCGCCTCACGGACGATGGCATGTGCGACGCGGAAGTTCGGGTACAGATAATCGAACTCCGGCGGCACGAGTTCTGCGCGGCGCATCGGCAACTTCCGGGCTTTCGTGCCCAAATCAACCATCACACCGACCATCGACTGGGGCATGTCGGTGACAACGAGAAGTTTTCCGGCGGACGCCAGTTCGTTGAATTTGGCCAGCACCGTTGACGCGGTCACCTGGCGCAGAATTGCCTCCTGGATTTGGCGCTGACGAGCCATGCGGTCAAAGTCATCCGAGTCGCACCTCGTGCGCGCATACATTAACGCCCTCTTGCCCGAGAGGTGGGTCTCGCCGGGGTAGAAGGTGTATGTCACCGGCTCTCCGACCACACAGACGTGAACTTCCTCTTCGACAAGGATGTCCACTCCGCCCAGTGCATCGATGAGGCGTCGGAACCCGCTCATGTCGATGAGCACGTAAAACTGAACCGTGATGCCCGTGATCGCTTCGACCGAATCGCGGGTCGCTTCGATACCCGGTGTGGAGTTGGCCGCCAACGCGTCGGGGTACAACTCGGCATGTTTCTCCGCGAAGTCATAAATGTAGGAAAACAGGCACTCGTCCCCGCAATTGAAACCGTCGGGCCACGCGGTGCGCATCGGCGAACCGTCGATGAACGGGGCGTTGTACAGGTTGCGCGGAATTCCGACAACGGCAAGTTGTCCGGTTGTGGCGTCCACGGTGATGAGGCTCGTCGAGTCGGGGCGAAGTCCGATTCGACCGGCTCCCGCGTCTCCCCCCAGCAACATAAAGGTGTACTTGCCGTCGATCGGTTCCACCGGTGGCTTCTCGGCGAAAATCCCGCCGATGGTCACACGGGTTACACCCGCGAGAAAGGATCCGTAGGCCGCGACACCGGCCGGAACCAGCATGGCGACGACGGTCAATAACGCAACCCAGACGCGCGTCCGACCGGGAACGTGGACAAAGCGAACCAACCGAAAAGTGTCGACCGCGGCGACGAACGAGAGAATCGCGAAGACCACGAGCAGCGCTTGCACGCCGAGCAACCCCCAGAAGGACACCCAAAAACTCAGCGTGGCACCGCCCGCGACGAGGTAGGCGACGAACGTCCCGACCCCCACCGCCAACAACAGCAGCCAGGTCCCGAAAAGAACGCGCCCCAACCGCCGGTTACCCGCGATGAGTTGAGCCGAGCCCGGCATGAAAACCGACAGCAGGATTAGCCACCAGGCACGACGCGACATCACCGCGGGATCGCGCATGTCGGGGTTGCGAATCGGGGAGGTGAGGCTCACGACAGCGAATCTTTGAGTGCGGCGTTTTTGGTGGCGACCGTCTCGGCAAGGGCAGCGGCGTGGTCGTCCAGTTGCGCCGCCAGAGCCGTGTCCTCGATCGCGAGCATCCGAATCGCAAGGAGGGCAGCGTTCGCGGAGTTTCCGATGGCGACAGTGGCGACGGGAATCCCGGCGGGCATTTGCACAATCGACAGCAACGAATCAAGCCCGTCTAATGGGGACAGCGCAACGGGGACTCCGATGACGGGAAGGCTCGACACCGAGGCGAGCATTCCGGGCAGGTGCGCGGCGCCGCCCGCTCCGGCGATGATGACCGAGATTCCGTTGGCGCGGGCGGTCTTTCCCCACTCCATCATCGCGTCGGGAGTTCGGTGCGCACTGAGAATCTGAACGTCGACGGACACCCCAAAGGCGTCCAGAGTTTCTTTGGCCGCCGTCATCGTCGACCAGTCCGAGTCGGATCCCATGACGATGGCGACGCGGTGCATACTCACGTCACCATGCTAAATGTCGGCGCGAAAGATTTCCGCCACGGCGCGCGCCCGATACACGGTGTCCGCTGCGTCGTTTCCAGTCGCCGTGACGTGGCCAACCTTTCGCCCTGCTCGGGGTTTCTTTCCGTAGTTGTGTAATTTCACATCGGCAAATTCGCCGACACGGGCGTAGCGGTCAATGCTCATCGAGCCGAACACGTTGATCATGACCGCCCACGGGTGCCGAGATTCCGTCGACCCGAGGGGGAAGTCCGCGACCGCCCGCAGGTGCTGTTCAAATTGCGACGTCACACTGCCCTCAATCGTGACGTGTCCCGAATTATGAGGACGCATGGCGAGTTCGTTGACGAGGAGCCGTCCGTCGGTCGTTTCAAATAGTTCGACCGCGAGCACGCCGGTGACGCCGAGGTCGTTCGCAATTCGGCGGCCGATATCCGCCGCGACCTCGAGAACGCGGTCATCTGCTGTCGGGGCGGGCAGAATCACCTCGGAACACACCCCGTCGGACTGGGTCGTCTCCACGACGGGCCACACCGCGGTGTCGCCCGCGGGTCGGCGTGCGACCAATTGCGCAAGTTCTCGCGAAAAATCGACGAGTTCCTCGAGTAAAACGGGGCCTTCGGACAACCACTCGGAGATCTGTGCCGGGTCGGTGACGACAGCCACGCCCTTTCCGTCGTAACCGCCGCGCGGGGTTTTGGCGATTATCCGGCCGCCGTGCCGAGCGAGAAATTCCGCCACCTGCCCGGAATCCTCCGCCACTCCCCAATCGGGAACGGGGTGTCCGAGTTCGTCGAGCACCCGTCGCATCGCAATCTTGTCCTGAGCGATGGCGAGCGCCGACGGGTCGGGCCGAACCGCGACCCCGGCGGCGACGAGCGCATCGAGTACCTCCGCCGGAACGTGTTCGTGGTCGAAGGTGATGACGTCAACACCCTCGGCAAAGCGAAGTACGGTGTCGATGTCGCGGAAATCACCGATGGCGGTGGCACGATCGCGCGCCGACGAATCCGCCGATTCCGCGAGCACACGAAGTTCGATTCCCAACTCGATAGCGGGGCCGATCATCATTCGAGCGAGTTGCCCACCACCAATCACGCCGATCACGGTCACGATGACTCGCGGCGGGTACTGACGCGACGGAGACGATACACGGCACTCCTTCGGGCGATGGGGGACGGTGTCAGCCTATCTAACGCGGTTCGTCGCCAGCGAGACGCAGGTGGGTGACGTCAGCGGCGATGAACTCGTCGACGACACCCGCAACGTCCACACACAACGAGCCGGATGCGCCGATTCCGGTCGCTCGCCCGGTCACGATTCGACCGTCGGGAAGTTCGAGTCGCACCTCGCGGCCGATGGTGTCGATGGTCGACGCCACCTCGCCGAGAAGGTCGCCGGAATCGAGCTCGGGTGCGCGGCGCACGATCGCCTGGGTCAGTGCCTCGACAAGTTCGGCGGGTGAGATGGTGATGTCGTGCCGTGCGAGAAACGTGGCGGAATCCGCGGCAATCTGGGGCGGAATCCCAGTGAGGTTTATTCCGATTCCAATCCCGAGTCGATCGTCGTCCAACGCTTCAACCAGAATCCCCGCGACCTTCCGTCCTTGGATCTGAACGTCGTTCGGCCATTTCACCGACGTGTCTGTGCCCGCTGGCGCGAAGGACCCAATCACCCGCCGCAGTTCCACGGCCACCAGCAACGGAAGCCGGGTGATGTGCCGGGGTGAACCGATCGCGCGGTGAGACAACACGAGCGTCACGGCGAGCCCCTGACCCGCCACCATGTTCCACGTTCGGTCCTGGCGCCCGCGTCCCGCCGTTTGGTTCGGCGTGGCAACCACATCGCCGTGCCGGAAATTGTCGGCACGGGCGACCCGCGTTGTCGAATCGACTTCGTCGAACCAGTGAACGGCAACCACTAGCGGAGTGGGTTCGACCAGACCGCGCCCACCATCGATGGCCGCAGCGTGCGCACCGATCGAGTCCAGCCGTCGACGCCCGATTCCGCTTCGACCGCGCCGCCCTCGCGCAACATGCCGGCCACCACCGCGATGACCGCGGCGGCGTGTTCGGGCGTTGGATTGCCCGCCTCCACGCGAATCTGCGTCAGCGGGTCGATGTCGGCGTCGGAAGAAGACATTAGAGCGGAATATTTCCGTGCTTCTTCGGTGGCATGCTCGCGCGTTTGGTTCCGAGCGCCCGCATCGACCGAATGATCGCGATTCGGGTCATGTGGGGGTAAATAACGTTGTCGATTTCGCCGCGTTCCGCCGCCAAAAAGGGACTCGCGACATTGAGGGTGTAGTCGCTCGCCAGTTTGGTTCGAAGAGCCGCGACGTCCTCGCCGCGCTCTTCTGCTTCCTTGATTTCGGCGCGGTACAGAATGTTGACCGCACCCTGTCCGCCCATGACCGCGAGTTCCGCCGTCGGCCAGGCCATGTTGATGTCGGCACCGAGGTGCTTTGAACCCATCACGATGTACGCGCCGCCGTAGGCCTTACGAGTGATGACGGTGATGAGCGGCACGGTGGCCTCGGAATAGGCGTACAGCAGTTTCGCGCCACGACGGATGACACCCTGCCATTCCTGGTCGGTGCCGGGCAAAAATCCGGGAACATCGACGAGCGTAATGATGGGGAGTCCGAAGGCGTCACAGAATCGAACGAAACGAGCGGCCTTTTCGCTGGCTTCGATGTTGAGCGTTCCCGCCATTTCTTTCGGCTGGTTCGCGACGACCCCGACGGGTTTTCCCTCCACTCGGGCGAACCCGATGATGATGTTCGGGGCGAACAGCGGCTGGACCTCGAGGAACGAGTCGTCGTCGACGGATCGGGCGATTACCTCCAACATGTCGTAGGGCTGGTTCGCGCTGTCCGGGATGATGACGTCGAGTTCTTTGTCCGCCTCGGTGGGGGTTTCGGACACAACCGCCGCATAGCGCGGGTGATCGGCGAGATTGTTCTGTGGCAGGTACGCGAGAACGGAGCGAACGAAATCGAACGCATCCGGCTCATCGCTCGCGAGATAGTGTGACACTCCGGTTCGCACCGAGTGAGTTTCGGCGCCACCGAGTTCTTCCATGCCAACGTCTTCACCCGTGACCGCTTTGATGACATCGGGTCCGGTCACGAACATCTGGCTCGTCTTGTCGACCATGACGACGAAGTCGGTGAGGGCGGGCGAATACACCGCTCCGCCCGCCGCCGGGCCACAGATGATGGAGAACTGCGGAATCACCCCGCTGGACTGGGTGTTCAGGCGGAAAATCTCGCCGTACTTGCCCAACGCGGTCACGCCTTCTTGGATTCGAGCACCGCCCGAATCGAGGATGCCGATGATCGGAACACCCGCCTTGAGCGCGTACTCCTGGAGTTTCACGATTTTGGCGCCGGCGGCCTCGCCGAGCGACCCACCAAAAACACTGAAGTCTTGACTGAAAATGCCGACCTCGCGGCCGTGGATTCGACCGACGCCCATGATGACGGAGTCGCGATCGGGACGCTTGCCCGAGTCGCCGAACGAGTCGCCGCGCGAGCGCACGAACTTGTCGATTTCCGTGAAGCCGGTCCCGGGGTCGACCAACTGCATGATGCGGGCCATCGCCGAGTTCTTGCCCTTGACTTTTTGCTTCTCGGCCGCCGCCTTTTGCGCGTCGTCCAAGTTTTTGAGACGCGCGGCGAAATCAGCGATTCTCGCTGCCGTCGTCGCGGGTCCGGGTTTCGGGGTGTTCTCAGTCACCCCTTTACCTTACTGACGGGAGTCCCGCTCGGCACCTATCGACGTCAGGATTGCTCGCGCACGAACGTGACGATCGTTTCGAGATGGTGGGTGTGGGGAAACAGGTCGAGCGCGCGCAATCGCGTCGGTCGATAACCGTGGTCACGCGCAAACGCGATGTCCCGTGACAGGGCGACGGGGTCGCACGCCACGTACACGATTTGCGCGGGGGCGATGCGTCCCAGAAGCGCCATGACCTCTCGACCCGCTCCAGAACGAGGGGGGTCGAGGATGACGGTTCCCGCCGCCAATCGCGAGCGCTCACCGGGGGTCGCACGAGCGTCCAGTGCGCGCAGCCATTTGTCGACCATCCCCGTCTCGGCAAACGCACCGACCCACTCACTGAGGTTTTCACCCGCGTGCTCGGTCGCCCGTTCGTCCGACTCGACGCTCGTGATCCGGGTGGACGGCCCACCGAGGTCCGCGAGCGCCACCGCGAAGAGTCCGACGCCGCCGTACAGGTCGAGGTTCAGCGCGGTCGGGTCGAATCGTTCCGGGTCAATCGCCGCGCGCACCTCGTCGGTCAGGGTGGTGGCCGCTTCGCGATGGACCTGCCAAAAGCCGTTGTCGTCCACCTGAAACTCGCGGTTCCCGACGCGTTCGCGAATGACCGTCGGTTTTTGTTCGCCGACGATAAGTCGAGGTTCCCCGACCGACGGCGACAACACATCGACCGAACCGGTCATCCCGTAGTTGTCGGCGAGCGGAGCGATGCGGTTGATTCCCTCGGACGCGAGCGGAAGGCTCTTCACCACGATGATGTCGTGAGACCGGCGCGCACGAGGCCCGACCTGCCCCTGATCGTTGACGTGAAGGCGAACTCGCGTTCGCCAGGCCAGCCCGCCACGGTCCTCGTCGCCGGGAAGTGCGGTCACCCGATCCAACAGCAGAGCGATAGTCGACTCGTCCAGTTTCCCGAAGCGTGCGAGCGAATCCTTGAGCACGTCCCGTTTCAACTCGCGCTGATGCGCCAGGGCGATGTGTCCGAAATCGGCTCCGCCAACTCGGGCATGAATGGGGCGATCGATGCCCGCTTCAGCCCAGACGTGCGGAACGCGGTGCGGGCTCGACTCCACCGTCGAGACGGCATCGGCACGCCAAAAACTGGCTTTCGAATCGTCGGTGACCCGCGCGATCACGGTCTCGCCCGGGATGGCGTCGCTGACGAACACCACCCGTCCGTCGAGTCGGCCCACCGCGAACCCGCCGTGGGCGATCCCGGTGAGTGCCAGTTCGATGTCTGTCCTCGTCGCGTCTCCCATTTGTCCAGCCTAGGGTCACGGTAGTGTCGGGCTGTGCGCCTCACACTCGCGTCGACCTCCCCCGCCCGACTCGCCACCCTGCGTGGCGCCGGGGTCGAGCCATTGGTTGTGGCGCCGGGTGTCGACGAGGACGCCGTCGTCGCGGCAGCCGGTCACCTCGAACCCGCCGCCATGGTCGAGTTACTCGCTCGCGCCAAGGCCGAAGCCGTGGCCGATTCGCACGGTCTGGACATCGATGGGTTGATTCTTGGCGGTGTTTCGGTGTTCGTCATCGACGGAATTATTCACGGAAAGCCTCACCAGCCGGCGGTCGCGCGCGAGCGG
>CAMDKN010000053.1 GCA_945901035.1 Gulosibacter massiliensis
GATCGCGTGCGCCGAAATCCCCTCGACCTTGTGAATGAGGTCGGTGCCACTCGTGAGGTTGCCCCACTGGTCGCTGCCGCCGGTCTGAAGGACGCATCCGTACTGGCGATACAGTTCGAGGAAGTCAAGCGCCTGCAGTACCTGATACGAGAACTCGGTGTACGAGATTCCCGCCTCGGAGTTCAAGCGGGCACTGACCGCGTCCTTCTTGAGCATCGTTCCGACGCGGAAGTGCTTGCCGATCTCGCGCAGGAAGTCGATGGCCGACATCGGCTGCGTCCAGTCGAGGTTGTTGACGAGGCGCGCGGGGTTTTTCCCCGAAAAATCGAGGAACTTCGAAATCTGCGACCCGAGGTATCCGACCCATTCGGCGACCGTCTCGCGATCGTTGAGGGTCCGTTCGGCGGTGGGCTTGGGGTCCCCGACGAGTCCCGTCGAACCGCCGACGAGTCCGAGCGGGTTGTGTCCCTTCAACTGGATCCGGCGCAACAACAACAGTTGGACGAGGTTTCCGAGGTGCAGGCTGGGTGCGGTCGGGTCGAACCCGCAGTAATAGGCGATGGGGTCGCCCTCGAACAGTGCCGTGAGCTCGTCCGCGTCCGTGGACACGTGCACGAGACCGCGCCACTGGAGTTCGTCCCACAGGGTCGCGAACGACGAATCGTTGGTTTGGCGCTGAAGCGCGGTCGTGTCGACCATCAGGAAATGCCCTTTCGTGCGGCGGCAACCGCCACGGTCAGTGCGCTCAATTGTTCGGCGACGCGAACCGGAGCGGTACCGCCCCTGCCCGTGCGTGACGCGACCGAGCCGGCGATGGTCAGGGCAGTACGAACATCGCCCGTGAGGTGCGGTGAAATCGCGGCGTAGTCCGCGTCGCTCGGCTCGTCGAGTTCGAGTCCGTTGGTTTCACAGAATTGAACGAGGGCCCCGGTGATCTCGTGTGCCTCGCGGAACGGGACGTTCTGGCGAACGAGCCACTCCGCGACGTCGGTCGCCAGCGCGAAACCCTGTGGCGCAAGTTCCGCCATCCGATCGACATCGAACGTCACCGTCTCGACCATTCCCGCGAGTGCGGGCAGCACCATCAGCAACGAATCGACCGTGTCGAAAACGGGTTCCTTGTCTTCCTGAAGGTCCCGGTTGTAGGCCAACGGTAGGCCTTTGAGCGTCGCCAGCAAGCCGGTGAGGTTTCCGATGAGTCGACCCGCTTTGCCGCGTGCGAGCTCGGCGATGTCGGGGTTTTTCTTTTGCGGCATGATGCTCGACCCCGTGGAAAACGAGTCGTGTAAACGAATGAATCCGAACTCGCGCGTCGCCCACAGGATGAGGTCTTCTGACAACCGCGAGATGTCGACGCCGATCTGAGCGCCGATGTAGGCGAACTCGGCGACAACGTCGCGCGAGCTCGTGCCGTCAATGGAATTGTCCGCCGCGTGGGCGAGCCCCAACTCGACGGCGATCGCGTCTGCGTCGAGCCCGAGGGAACTGCCCGCGAGAGCGCCGCCGCCGTAGGGGGAAATCGCCGACCGCGCGAACCAATCACGCAACCGTTCGATGTCTCGGACGAGGGGCCAGGCGTGTGCCAGAAGCGTGTGAGAGAGCAGAACCGGCTGGGCGTGCTGAAGGTGGGTGCGCCCCGGCATGATGGCGGCGGGGTGCGCTTCCGCCTGCGCAACAAGTGCGTCGATGAGGCGGGTCAGTTCGATCGCGATTCCCGCGGCCGAATCCCGCAAATAGAGCCGAACCAGGGTTGCGATCTGGTCGTTTCGGCTGCGACCCGCTCGAATCCGTCCGCCCAGTTCCGTTCCGACCTCGGCGATGAGGGCGTTTTCGAGAGCGCCGTGAACGTCTTCGTCCGATTCCAGCGCGACGAGTTCACCCGACTCAATCGCGGTCGCGACGCGGTCGAGCCCCGCGAGCATGGCGGCGAGGTCAGAGTCGGACAGCAGTCCCGCCGCGGCGAGCGCCCGCGCGTGCGCGCGTGATCCTGCAATGTCGTAGGGTGCAAGCCGCCAATCAAAGTGGGTCGATTTCGACAAACGAAGAAGTTCTGGCGATGGTCCGCTCGAAAAGCGGCCGCCCCACAGTGAACCCTCGTTCGTCGCCATGGGGTCAATTCTAGGGTTTGCGGGGTTACGGGGTGGTGAGGAGGAAGTGCAGCAGTGCCTTCTGCGCGTGGAGTCGGTTTTCCGCTGCGTCCCACACCGCGCTCTGTGGTCCGTCGATCACGTCCGCGTCGACCTCGTAACCGCGGAAGGCCGGCAGACAGTGCAGAAAAATTGCGCCCGGTGAGGCGAGCGACATGAGGTCGGCGGTGACGGCGTATCCGGCGAAGTCGGCGGTGCGCCGGGCCTTCTCGGCTTCCTGTCCCATGGAGATCCAGGTGTCGGTCACAACGACGTCCGCCCCCTGTGCGGCTTCCGCGACATCGGCGGTGACACGAACCGAGCCACCCGTTTCCGCGCTGATTCGAATCGCGGTCGAGTGGGCTTCGGCGAGCGGCGGATAGGCCGTGGGGGTTGCCACCCGCACGTGCATCCCGGCCATCACGCCCGCGACGAGGTACGAATTCGCCATGTTCGACGATCCGTCACCGATGAACGCAACGGTCAAGCCCGCCGTTTTCCCCTTGTGTTCCTGAATGGTCTGCAGGTCGGCGAGCAGTTGGCAGGGGTGAAAATCATCGGACAGCGAGTTGATGACGGGCACGGTGGAATACTCGGCCATCTCGTCGATGTTGGACTGGGCGAACGTCCGCCACACGATCGCAGCGACCATCCGGTCGAGAACTCGTGCGGTGTCAGCGATGGATTCTTTGGCACCGAGTTGCGACTCGCTCGATTGGATGACGAGCGGGTTGCCGCCGAGGGCCGCGACCCCCACGCTGAACGAGACGCGGGTTCGGGTCGACGGCTTGTCGAACAACAACGCGACCGATTTCGGTCCGGCGAGCGGCGTCAACCCGTAGGGGTCGGCCTTCATGGCGATGGCGCGGTCGATGATCTGTTGTTGCTCGGCGGGGCTGATGTCGTCATCGCGGCGGAAGTGACGAACCACGGCTACTCCCGAATCGTCGCGTTGTGGCGCGACGCGGCGACGGCGACACCGGCCAGTTTGGTTTCGGTCGCCTCTTGCTGAGTGAGAGTTCGATCCTCAGCGCGGAATCGAAGGGCGAAGGTCAGCGATTTCTGGTTCTCGTCGAGGCCGGCTCCGCGATAGTCGTCGACGAGGTGCGCGCTCTCGAGCAGTTCACCGGCACCCTCGACGACCGCGGCCATGACATCGGCGGCCGGCACGACGATGTCGACGACGAGCGACACGTCCTGGGTTGCGGCGGGGAAGACGAGAACCGGCGTGGCGACGACGTGGTCGGAAGCGGCGGCGATGAGCGCCTCGAGGTCGAGGTCAAGCGCCGAGACGACGCGGGGCAGGTCGAGCCCGACCGCGACCGACGGCAGAATTTCCCCCGCGAAACCGACCGACGTGTCCCCCACAAGAACCTCGGCGCATCGACCGGGGTGGAACGCCGCGTGGGACCCTTGGCGAATCTGGACGGCGACGCCGACCGCCGAGGCGATGGCCTGAATGGTGTCCAATGCGTCACCGACACCGGAGGCGACCGCCGACTGCCCCGGCTGTTTCGCGGTCACCGGCCCGACGAACACGGCGGAGACGTGCCACGGTTGGGCGGGGACGCTGGCATAGAGTCCGTCGAGCGTGGTCGCGTCGGGACGCTTATCACCCACGGGAATCGACGCGGAACCGGTCGCACCGGACGGTTGAAAAACGACGCCGACCTCATAGATCGCCAGCGACGTGAGCCCGCGCGCGACGTTGCGCTTGGCGACATCAAGGATTCCGGGAAGCAGCGATCGTCGAAGTTGTGCGATGTTGGGGTCCAGCGCGTTGGCGAGCGTCATTTCGGGCACCGGCGACCCGTCGACGGAACCAAAGAGCGCGTTCTGTTCGGTCGTGACGAAGGGGTACGCGAGAACTTCGGTGAGTCCCGCACCGGCCAGAACCTGCGCCACGCGACGCCGGGCGGCTTGCGATCGCGAAAGGCCCCTGCCGGGCGGAGCGACGGGGATTGCGGACGGGATGCGGTCGTAGCCGTGAATGCGCGCGACCTCCTCGGCGAGACCGGGCGCATCGACCAGGTCGGGTCGCCACGAGGGCGGCGCGACGGTCCAACCGTCTGTCGCCTTGTCCAGCGTTGCGCCAATATCCGTCAGTACGGTTTCGATTTCACCGTCGGTGTAGTCGACGCCGATCAGTCGGGCGATGAAGTCAGCGGGAAGGTGAATCATCGGTTGTGGCTCGACGTGGACGAGGTCGGTGCCGAGTGCGTCGGCCGTTCCGCCTCCCAGTTCGACGAGCAGGTCCACCACCCGTTGCGCGGCGGCACGGGACACGAGCGGATCCACCCCGCGGGCGAAACGCTTGGACGCTTCGCTCGGCAGTTTGTGGCGACGGGCGGTCCGAGCAATCGTGATGGGGTCGAACGTCGCGGCCTCGATCAAGACATCGGTCGACGCGTCGTCGATTTCCGTCGTGGCACCGCCCATGACGCCGGCCAGACCGATCGGACCAGATTCGTCGGTGATGAGAAGGTCTTCCTCGGACAGTGTTCGCACCTGCTCGTCCAGGGTGGTCAGCTTTTCGCCCTTGGACGCGCGACGAACCGTGATGCCGCCCGACAGTTTGTTGAGGTCGTAGGTGTGGGTCGGTTGGCCGAGCTCCATCATCACGTAGTTCGAAATGTCGACGGGGAGGGAAATCGACCGAATTCCCATCAACGCAAGACGCTTGACCATCCACGCCGGCGTCGGACGCGAGCGGTCGAGCCCGCGAACAACGCGGGCGACAAAACCGGTGCAGCCGAGTGCGACGCGAATCGGTGCGGAATCGTCCACGACAACGGCGAATCCCGAACCGGGAGTGACGGTGACGGCGTCGGCGGGGTCACGAAACGACGCGCCCGTCGCATGCGCGTATTCCCGGGCGACTCCGCGAATCGACATCGCATAACCGCGGTCAGGCGTCACGTTGATTTCGACCGCGAAATCGTCGAGACCCAACAGTTCGATCGCATCGGTGCCGACCTCGGGGTCGAGCCCCAGTTCGGCGAGACGGAGGATCCCGTTGTGCTCGTCTCCGAGTCCCAGTTCTTTCGCCGACGCGATCATTCCGTCCGACACGTGTCCGTAGGTCTTGCGGGCGGCGATGGGAAACGGGCCGGGCAAGACGGAGCCCGGCAGTGTCACGACCACCTTGTCTCCGACCTCAAAGTTGGCGGCGCCACACACGATTCCCCGAACCGCATCCGACGCGTCTCCCGCGGCGACTCGAACCTGGCACCACCGGATGGTTTTGCCGTTGTCCTGGGGTTCCGGCGTGAATTCCAGCACCTGTCCGACGACGATGGGGCCCGAGAGTTCTGCGGGGTAGACGCCCTCTTCCTCGAACCCAACGGACACGAGCACTTCGTGGAGGTGCTCGGTGGTCGCGTCAACCGGCAGGTCGACCCACTCGCGCAACTGACTCGCGGGAATCCGCACCTAAATCACCATCCCGAACTGTTGCGAGAACCGAACGTCGCCCTCGACCATGTCGTGCATGTCCGCGACGTCGTTACGGAACATCAGTGTGCGTTCGATACCCATTCCGAAGGCGAAGCCCTGGTATTCCTCGGGGTCGATACCGGCAGCGCGAAGGACGTTGGGGTTGACCATCCCACACCCGCCCCATTCGATCCAGCGAGCGCCACCGCGAAACGTCGGGTGCCAAATGTCGAGTTCCGCGGACGGTTCGGTGAAGGGGAAATAGTTGGGTCGGAGCCGAATTTTGGCGCCGTCGCCGAACATCGCCCGCGCGAGGTGTTCGAGCGTGCCTTTGAGGTGCGCCATCGTGAGTCCCTTGTCGATGGCGATGCCCTCCATCTGGTGAAACACGGGTGTGTGAGTCGCATCGAGTTCGTCGGTTCGGTAGACACGTCCCGGTGCGACGACATACACCGGCAGTTCCCGCGACAACAGTGAGCGGATCTGCACGGGTGACGTGTGTGTTCGCAACACGAGGTGGCGGTCAACCGGCTCGACGAAGAAGGTGTCCTGCATGGCACGCGCGGGGTGGTCTTCGTCAAAGTTGAGCGCGTCAAAGTTGAACCACTCGTTTTCGAGTTCCGGACCTTCCGCGACCTCCCAGCCCATCCCCACAAAGATGTTCGACATCTCTTCCATTAACAGGTTGAGCGGGTGGCGGGCACCGACGCGACGCTTCGACGCCACCGCGGTGACGTCCACCGATTCCGTGAGCAATCGTGCGTGTTCTTCGGCCTGCAGAATCAGCGCCTCGCGCGCGGCAAACGCCTGGTTGATTTCTCCGCGCGCCTGCCCAACAATCTTGCCGGCTTCGGCCTTTTCTTCGGCGGGAACATCGCGCAGGGTCGCGTTAATGAGCGAAATCGGCGAACCGTCCGCCACGAACTGGGTTCGCACCTGCTTGAGTTCGTCACCCGTCGTCACGGCGTTGATGGCGCCGATCGCCTCGGCGACGACGTCCGCGAGTTGTTGGGGAGAGATGCTCGGCACCCCCCAATCCTAGAGGAGCGGCGATTAGCCCCGACTCTGCGCGAATGCCGAGGCGTAGAGGCAGACGCTCGCTGCCGTGGCCAGGTTGAGCGACTCGGCTTTGCCGTAAATCGGCACGGACACGACCCGGTTTGCGAGCGCACGAGCGTTGTCGTCCAGTCCGTGTGCTTCATTTCCGAACAGCCACGCCGTCGGTTGGTCGAGTGACGCCTGAATGGACGGAATTGAGTCGCCGTCCGCCGCCGCGGCGAGCACCGTCACTCCCCTGCTCTGTAGCCACTCGACAACGTCGGCAAGGTCGTCGTGCTCGATGATGGGCAGGTGAAAAATTGAGCCCGTGCTGGCTCGAACCAGTTTCGGGTTGTGCAAATCGACCGACGCCCCGGTGAGGATTACGGCGTCGGCTCCGGCCGCATCCGCCGCGCGAATAACGGTGCCGGCATTTCCCGGGTCGCGAATTTCGTCGCAAACAGCGACCAAGCGAATGTCGTCCAGATCGTCGAGCGAATGGTCGAGCAGTTGCGCGACGGCGACGACGCCTTGTGGGGTCACGGTGTCGGCCATCACGGCGAGGACTTTGTCGGACACCTCATCAACCGTGGCGGGCGACCGTTCCGCGAGTTGCAGGATGCCGCCGTGTTTCTCGGCGAACGCCGCGGTGTAGAAAACATCGACGACGGAATCCGGGGCGAACGTGAGGAGTTCCCGAACGGCTTGGGGCCCCTCGACCACAAACACCCCCGCGTCCTCGCGTCGCGACCGCTGACCGAGCCGGGCGATTGCTTTGACCTGCGGGTCTGCGGGATTTGTGATCACGAGTTTGATGCTACCCAACGAAAACGAGCCCCCGACGAATCGGAGGCTCGTTCCCGAGCAACAGGTTGAGGTTAGTCCTCGTCCTCGTCGTCTTCTGCTTCGTCGGCAGCGTCATCGGCGTCATCTTCTGCTTCGTCCGCAGCGTCATCAGCGTCGTCTTCTGCTTCGTCCGCAGCGTCATCTGCGTCGTCTTCTGCTTCGTCCGCAGCGTCATCTGCGTCGTCTTCTGCTTCGTCCGCAGCGTCATCTGCGTCGTCCTCAGCCTCATCCTCGTCGTCATCGTCGTCATCATCGGTGAAACCGAGGTCGAGCAGCTGCTGTTCGATCGTGCTGAGCTGCTGGGTGAGGTTCGAGTCCAGCAGGGCGGCCAACTCTTCCGCCGTCAGCGTGGAGACACCGTCCACCGTGTTTCCGGCAGCGTCGGTCACCGAGGGGTCCAACAGGTTGTTGGCCATAGCATCGGCGATGAGTTCGCGCAGGCTGTCCGAATTCGCAATACCCAACTGTGCGGCAACCGCCTCGGCCAGGTAGTTCGCAATCTCGTCGTCCGTTGCCGCGTTGGCAGAAGTGGTTGCCCACCCGCCAAATCCGATAATGGCAGCCGCGGTGGCCACCGCCATCGATTTCGTGATCTTGTTCATTGGAGTGTTCCTTTCGCTGGGCTCTGTGGTGAGCACACTTGAACGCTAGAACGCCGCCAAACCGTCGTCTACCGACTTTGACAAAAAATGGACGTTCATTGGACGTTTGTTGGATAACCGCCCGTTTTTCTCGTCCCCGACGACAAAACCCCCGCTTTTCGGCGGGGGTTTCGACGGTTGGATCGTGTGGCTAGGCCTTCTTCGGTGCCGAGGTGTCAGCGGGAAGCGCGGCCTTCGCGGCCTTCGCAATCGACGCGAACGTCGCCGCGTCGTTCACGGCAAGCTCGG
>CAMDKN010000054.1 GCA_945901035.1 Gulosibacter massiliensis
AGAGGAAAAATCCCCGCCCGCATGGAACCCGACTCGCGAATGATTCGGGTAATGGCGCGGGTATCGACACCCGAGATCCCCACGATCTCGCCAGCGATTAGAGCATCATCAAGACTGCGCTGTGACTGGAAGTTTGAGGGGCGTCGGGCGGGATCGCGGACGACGTACCCCTCGACCCAGATTCGGCGTGATTCCTCGTCACCATCGTTCATCCCCGTGTTGCCGATGTGCGGCGCGGTCTGTACGACAATCTGGCCGGCGTAGGAGGGGTCCGTCAGTGTCTCCTGATAACCGCTCATGCCTGTTTGGAAAACGATTTCCCCGAGACGCTCACCGATTGCGCCGTAGGCAAAGCCGTCAAACCGACTCCCGTCCTCCAAAACGAGCGTTGTGTCCCGCGTCATAGCGTCCTCATTTCCTCGTCATCGACCACGTCGCCGTCGACCACGGTTTCCCTGCCACGAAAAATTGTCGCCATCACGCGACCGGCGGTGGGCACGCCGACAAAGGGGGTGTTCGCCGATCGGCCACGCACACGCTCGACTGTCCAGTTCTCGCGATGTGCGGGATCGACGAGTGTGATGTTCGCGGGTGAACCGACCGCGAGAGGGGACGCGTAGCCACTGACCCGCCCGATTACGGCGGGCGTCACCGACAAGATTCGGGCGACGTCGGCCCACGAAATCGCTCCCGTGTCCACGAGAGTGGTTTGGACGACGCTGAGTGCCGACTCAAGTCCGACCATCCCGAACGGGGCGTCCTGCCAGGTCGCGTCCTTGCTCGCGGCCGAATGGGGAGCGTGATCGGTGGCGATGATGTCGATTGTCCCGTCCGCAACCGCGCGGCGGAGTTCGTCGACGTCGGTCTGTGTTCGAAGCGGAGGGTTGACCTTGAACACGGTGTCGTAGGACCGCGCAGCGTCGTCCGTCAAGAGAAGGTGGTGAGGGGTAACCTCGGCGGTCACCGCGATCCCCCGCCGTTTGGCCCAACGGATGACATCGACCGACCCAGCGGTCGAGACGTGACAGACGTGCAGGCGCGCACCGACATATTCCGCGAGCAGCACATCGCGGGCGATGATCGACTCCTCGGCGACGCTCGGCCACCCCCGGAGCCCGAGTTCGCTCGACACCGCCCCCTCATGCATCACCCCATCGAGAGTGAGTCGCGGGTCCTGGGCGTGCTGGGCGATGACGCCACCGAAGGTTGAGACGTACTCGAGCGCACGGCGCATGAGAAGCGCATCCCCGACACACCGTCCGTCATCGGAAAAGACCGTTACAGCGGCGGCGCTCCGCGCCATTTCGCCGATGTCCGCGAGTTGTGCACCGTCCAGATTGTGCGTCACCGCTCCTACCGGGCGAACCTCGACGAATCCGGCGCGACGACCCAGTTCGGCGACGAGCTCGACCCGTTGCGCGGTATCGGCAACCGGCGAGGTGTTGGCCATCGCGTGCACCGCGGTGAACCCGCCCGCCGCCGCCGCGCGCGAGCCGGACAGGATTGTTTCGGTTGCCTCGCCACCCGGTTCACGCAAATGGGTGTGGAGGTCCACCAGTCCGGGAAGGGCGATGAGCCCGGCGCCGTCGATGACCCGGTCGGCCTTCGCTTTCACCGTGCCTACCTCGCGAATGACGCCCTCGTCAATCAGAATGTCGGCAGTACTCGCACCCAAAAGGGCGACACCACGAACCACCAGTCTCATCGCGAACCACCCATCACTGTGTAGAGAACGGCCATTCGGGTTGCGACACCGTTTGCGACCTGGTCGGTGACGGTCGATTGCGGCGAGTCCGCGACCGCTCCCGCAATTTCGAGCCCCCGATTCATCGGACCGGGGTGCATGACGATCGCGTTCTCACCGATCCTGCGCAACCGGGCACTCGTCATCCCCCACAATGCACTGAACTCGGATTCCGACGGAAAGTAGCCGCTCGACATCCGCTCTTTTTGGACGCGAAGCGTCATCACGACGTTGGGTTCCGCGTCGAGGGCGTCGTCCAACGTCGACTCGACGGTGACACCCCAACTCTCGATTTCGCGCGGCAGAAGGGTTTGTGGCGCAGCGACGGTGACCGATGCACCCAGCGTGCGCAAGAGCCAGATGTTGCTCCGGGCTACACGCGAATGCAGAATATCGCCGACAATCACGACCGCGAACCCCGCCAGGTCTCGACCCCGTGACACGTCACCGTGAAGCCGGGTTCGCATCGTGAAGGCGTCGAGCAGTGCCTGCGTCGGGTGCTCGTGTGTTCCGTCACCGGCGTTGATGACGTGCGCGTCGACCCAGCCGCTGTTGACGACGGTGTCGCACACGCCCGAGTGGGCGTGGCGAAGCACGATGAATTCCGCCCCCATGGCTTCCAGCGTCTGCAACGTGTCCTTGAGGCTCTCCCCTTTGGACACGCTCGACCCCTGCGCGGTGAACGTCGTGACGTCGGCTCCCAGTGCCATTGCGGCCGCTTCGAAAGACAGACGCGTCCGTGTGCTGTCTTCGAAAAAGACGTTCGCCACGGTTTTTCCCCGAAGCGTCGGCAACTTCTTGATTGCGCGGGTGCGCACCTCCGCCATGTCGAGTGTCGTGTCCAGAATCGCCACCGCCTCGTCGCGCGACAGTTGAGCAGCGGACAGAAGGTGCTTCACGCGATGCTCACTTCGTCGGTGCCGTCGATCTCGGTGAGGGACACGTTGACGCGCTCCGCGGTTGAGGTCGGAAGGTTTTTGCCGACGAAGTCGGCTCGAATCGGCAATTCTCGGTGCCCGCGGTCGACCAGGACCGCGAATCGAACGATGTCGGGCCGTCCGAGTGCGGTCAGTGCATCCAGCGCTGCGCGCACCGTTCGACCCGAGAACAGGACGTCATCCACGAGGATCACGGTTCGCCCGTCGACACCCGACGGCGGAATGTCCGTGAACGCCGTGGCGCGAGTCGACTGGAGAGCGAGGTCGTCCCGATACATCGTCACATCGAGGGAACCGACGTCAACGGTCTGGGGCTCGATGTCGGACACCAGCCGGGCGAGCCGCTGAGCGAGGTGAACCCCGCGAGTCGGTATGCCGAGAAACAGAAGGTCGTTGCGACCGCGCTGCGATTCGATGATTTCGTGCGCGATGCGCTTGAGAGCCCGATCGATGTCGGACTTGGTGAGGACGGTACGCGCCACTCTCTACATCCTTTCCCGCCTCACAGGACGCTTTAAAGGAGATGCTGGCTTCAGTGTACTCGTAAACCTAGGATTCGCGCGAGACCGCTCCGAGAATTCCACCGATAAACGACACCGCGTCGTCCGAGCTGTATTGAGAAGCGAGCGCAAGCGCCTCGGAGCGAACCACATCCGCCGGGGGGTCCGAAAACGACAGTTCCCACACGGCGATGCGCAGGATCGCGCGATCGACCGGGAACAACCGCGCGAGTGTCCATTCGCGAAGAGCGGCGGAGATTGTCTTATCAACCGCCTCGGAGTTGGTGTCCAAACCGGCGATGATCGAACGGACGTAATCCGCCTCGGAAAGGGATTGCAGTTTTTCCGCTTGACGCGTATTGAAGTCCGCCAAAGCCTGCGAAAGCGAGCGACCGCGCTGTTCGGATTCGTACAGGGCGTCGAAGGCTGCTTTGCGCGCCTTTGTTCGGGCCGACACTAGTCGTTGACGCGACCGAGGTACGAACCGTCGCGGGTATCGACCTTCACCTTGGTTCCCTGTTCAAGGAACAACGGGACCTGAATCTCCAGACCCGTTTCCACCGTCGCTGGTTTGTTCCCTCCCGTGGAACGATCGCCCTGAAGACCGGGTTCGGTGTAGGTGATCTCGAGAACGACCGACGCCGGTAACTCGACATAGAGCGGACTGTCGTTGTTCATCGCGATTTGGACGTTCTGGTTTTCCAGCATGTAGTTTTTGGCGTCTCCGACGACGTTGGAGGGGAGAGTGATTTGGTCATAGTCATCGAGGTTCATGAACACGAAACTGTCACCGTCTTGGTAGAGGTATTGGTAGTCCCGCCGATCGACCGTCTCGAAGTCAATTTTTGTTCCCGCGTTGAAGGTGCGGTCGACCACTTTGCCCGTCATCACGTTCTTGCACTTCGTTCTCACGAACGCGCCGCCCTTGCCCGGCTTCACGTGCTGAAATTCAATGACCGCCCACAATTGACCGTCCAGGTTCAGCACACTGCCGTTTTTGATGTCGTTCGTTGTTGCCATGACTACAGGGATCCTTTGGGTTGATGGTGAGCGCGAAAAAGACTAACGGCGGGCACGGAGCGCGGCCAGAGCGAGGTGATACGAATCGACGCCGAATCCGGCGATAACGCCCGTTGCGACCCCCGAAATCACTGAGTTGTGTCGGAACTCTTCGCGTGCGTGCGGGTTGGAGATGTGAACTTCGACAACCGGAAGCCCGGCGCCGGTGACCACGGCGACCGCGTCACGCAGCGCGTACGAGTAATGGGTGAACGCTGCGGGATTAAGAACGACTTCCGAGGACGTGTCCGCTGCTTCGTAAAGCCACTGAATGAGCTCCGACTCGTCATTGGTCTGTCGGACCGAGATCGTTTCGTCCGCGGTCGCTGCTGCTTCCAGTGCGGTCACGAGTTCCGCCCAGGTCGTCGTTCCGTACACGTCGGGTTCTCGACTGCCCAACCGCGACAAATTGGGTCCGTTGAGGACGAGAATCGAGGGCATACCTCTAGCCTAACCAGCGATTTCCTGATATGCCGCGAACATAAGGGACTCATCCCCCACGGTGGTCACCGTCGGACGACCGATGGAATCCAGCAACACGAACCGAAGCGCTGCGCCCCGGCTCTTCTTGTCGCGCTGAATCGTCGCGCGAAGCGTTTCCCAGCGCGCGGCTGGGTAGGTGAGCGGCAGACCCAGCCGTTCGCCGATGATGAGGCGATGGCGCTCGACTTCGCTGTCACTCAGCGCGCGCATCAAGCGCGACAATTCTGCGGCGAACATCATGCCAATGCCGACAGCAACCCCGTGACGCCAGCGGTACCGCTCGGCGTGCTCGATCGCGTGCCCCAGAGTGTGCCCGTAATTCAGGATCTCGCGGAGTCCCTGTTCGGTGAAGTCTTCGCCCACGACCGTCGCTTTCACCTGAATCGCTCGGCGCAACACGTCCGCGGAAAGGTCGGTGGACAGATCGAGACAGGCCAGGACGTTTGATTCGAGGTCATCCAGAATCGTCGGATCCGAAATGAAGCCAGCCTTCGCGACCTCGGCGAACCCTGTGCGAACCTCGGTATCGGGAAGTGAACCTAACAACTCGGTGTCGACGAGAACTGCGCTGGGAGCATGAAACGAACCCACCAGGTTTTTGCCTTCCGCGGTGTTGACCCCGGTCTTTCCGCCGACCGCGGCGTCCACCGCCCCGAGTACCGTTGTCGGGAGATGAACCACGCGTACTCCGCGCAACCAGGTCGCAGCGACAAAACCGGCGAGATCTGTCGTCGCACCACCGCCCAGCGACACCACGGCGTCGCTCCGCGTGAAGTCGGCTTGCCCCATGATGCCCCAGAGGAACGCCGCAACCTCGATGCGCTTCGCGTCCTCGGCGTCGGGAACTTCCGCGAGCAACACCTCGACCTCGCCCAACAAACTTTCCCGAATCCGGGTGGCTTCGCCCGTCATGATGGGCTGGTGTACCAGCAGCACTTTCGCGACACCGACACCGAGACGCTCGCGCAGTTGCTCCCGAACGCCGTGGCCGATCACGATGTCGTAGGGGTTCGCGCCCTGGACTGTGACGGTACTCACGCGCGGGACTCCAGTTGTCGAGCGACATCCTCGGCGATGGAGTCCATCGTGGCGCGACCCGTGTCCACGACGATGTCGGCGAGCCGATCGTAAATCGGTTGGCGCTCGGCAACGAGTCGTTTCCACGACTCAATCCCATCCGCCAGCAGCGGGCGATTTCCGAGAATCAAGCGCGGGGCGACCTTCTCGGGTGACGCGGTCACCAAAATGACGGTCACGTTCGCCAAATCCCGCTGCGTCGCCTCGTCAATGATTGCGCCCCCGCCAAGCGACACGATGCCCGGAGTCGTCAGGGCATCGACAACCGCGGTCCGTTCCCACTCGCGGAACTGGGGCTCGCCGAATTTCGCAAAAATGGCGGGAATGGGACCGTGGTCGTTGGCGATTTCTGAATCGGTGTCCACGAAACCCACACCGAGTCGACGCGCAATGCGTTTGCCCAAACGTGTTTTACCGGCGGCGGGTGGCCCAATCAACACGGCACGTGGTGTCACGAACGGTCCAATTTGGATCGCCGCGACTCGGGAATTGACGCCAGGAACGACTCGAGATTCCGACGGGTTTCGGCGAGTGAGTCTCCGCCACATTTTTCCAACACCGCGTCCGCCATGACGAGCAACACCATCGCTTCGGCGACGATACCCGCCGCGGGAACGGCGCACACGTCGGAGCGTTGGTGGTGGGCGGTTGTTTCAGCGCCGGTGCCCACGTCCACCGTTCGCAGTGCACGCGGTACGGTGGCGATCGGTTTCATTCCCGCGCGAACGCGCAGAACTTGCCCGGTCGACATCCCACCTTCGATTCCTCCCGCACGGTCGCTCACGCGCTCCAAACCGTCCCCCACGACGATTTCATCGTGCGCCGCGCTGCCGGGTCGGCGAGTTGAGGCGAAACCATCGCCCACTTCGACACCCTTGATTGCCTGAATTCCCATCAGTGCGCCAGCCAATTTCGAGTCCAGTCGACGATCCCAGTGCACGAAGGACCCGAGCCCCGGTGGCAATCCGTAGACCACCACCTCGACTACGCCGCCGAGAGTGTCCCCGTCCTTGTGCGCCTCGTCCACGAGGGACGCCATCTGTGCGGAAGTGACGGGGTCAAGACAACGCAAAGGATCGGCGTCCAGAGCATCGACGTCGGATGTCACGGGAAGAGGCGTGCCCTCGGGCACACTCACCGTTCCAATCGCGACGGTGTGCGTGACGGCGTGGATTCCCAATTCCGAAAGGAACGCGCGTGCCACCGCACCGAGCGCAACCCGCGTGGCGGTTTCACGAGCCGACGCGCGCTCGAGCACGGGTCGTGCCTCGTCAAAATCATATTTTTGCATTCCGGTCAGATCGGCGTGACCGGGTCGAGGCCTTGTCAATGCAGCGCCGCGGGCGGTTTCCAGCACCGAACCATCAACCGGTTCCGGGCTCATGACCTCCACCCACTTGGGCCACTCGGTGTTCGCGATTCGAAGAGCGACCGGACCACCCATGGTCAGTCCGTGACGAACCCCGCCCGAAATCGTGACATCGTCCGCCTCGAACTTCATTCGCGCACCGCGACCGTATCCGAGTCGACGACGCGCAAGATCGGCACGAATCACATCCAGCGACACGGGAATGCCGGCGGGCAGGCCCTCAATTATCCCGATGAGCTCGGGCCCGTGGGATTCACCTGCTGTCAGCCAACGCATGTCCCTATTGTTCCAGACGCCGCGCGAATCAGAGACCAACCGCGGCGCGCATCCTCGTCACCACGGTTAACTCGTCGGGAAGGGGCTCGTCGACCGATTCGCCGTAAAAGACCCGTGCCTGGCGAACGGCCTGCCACAGGAGCATCGGTAACCCGTTCATGGACGTGAGCCCTCGAGCGTCCCATTCCGTGCCCAGCGCTGATGGCCACGGGTCGTAGACGACGTCAAACAGGAACTCCGCGTCGAAGGTCTCAACATCCTCGGCGGTCAACGCCGAACCGGCAGGAAGTGTGCTCACGAGCAATTCCGATGGTCGCGTGGACTGACCGAAGTTGAGGACTCGTGTGTCCATACCGAGTCGTCGCGCCAACTCGTGGATTGTGTCCGTGCGAGAGACATCGCGAACGACGAGGTCCAACGCGTCCACGCCGAGGTCGTGAAGGGTCACCACCAGCGACGCGGCGGTTGCGCCACCTCCCAACAGAATCGCTCGGCGAAACTCCGTGCCGAACTGCTGTCGGATAGCGGTCGTCGCACCCCAGGTGTCCGTGTTGGACCCAATCCAGCCGTCGTTGCCCCGAACGATGGTGTTCACGGATCCGGTGAGAATTGACACGGGGCATTCCGACACGAGTTGGGTGCGGATCGCCTGCTTGAGGGGCATGGTCAAGGACAATCCCTCCCAGGACGAGTCGAGCGACGCGATGAAGGCGGTAAGTTCGCTCGCGGCCACATCGGTTCGGTCGTACGTCGCGTCAATCGCGAGCGCGGAGATTGCCGCACGATGCAACGCGGGAGAACGTGAATGACCGATCGGG
>CAMDKN010000055.1 GCA_945901035.1 Gulosibacter massiliensis
CCTTTCACGAGAGCGAGCGCGATTCCCCGGCAGTGATCGTCGACGTGGAGCCAGTCTCGAACGTTGAGCCCGTCACCGTAGAGCGGCACACGGAGGCCGTCGATCAGGTTGGTGACAAACAACGGAATCACTTTTTCCGGAAATTGGTGGGTTCCATAATTGTTCGAGCAGCGCGTCGTGACCGTATCGAGCTGGTGGGTCTGGTGGTAGGACCGAACGACGAGGTCGCTTCCCGCTTTGCTCGCGGCATACGGGGAATTGGGCAGCAAGGGCTCATTTTCGTCCCAGGAGCCGCTGTTGATGGATCCGTAGACCTCGTCGGTCGACACGTGAACAAAACGCGTCACGTTGTTGGCTCTGGCCGCATCGAGAAGAATGCTGGTGCCCAAGACGTTTGTTTCGATGAATATGCCGGCGTCGCGGACCGAACGATCGACGTGCGATTCCGCCGCAAAGTGGACGACGTAGTCGGCTCCGTCCAGAGTTTTTCCGACCAACTCACGGTCGCGAATGTCCCCTTGAACGAAGGTGAAACGGGGGTTATCGAGACATTCCGTCAGATTGGTGAGAGTCCCCGAATACGTGAGTGCGTCGAGCACGACAACCGAGGCGTCCGTCAATCCGTCGTATCGGTTTGCGAGGAGGTGACGAACAAAGTTCGAGCCGATGAAGCCCGCTCCGCCAGTGACAACAATGCGCATAAAAATCCCTTTCGTCCCCCCAGCGTAGTGCGGCAATATGCTGGGCGAGTGAAACCCGCGTCGAGCAAACACCTGATTGTGCTGGATGCGACGGCCATCAGCGCCCAGCGCGGAGGGGTCGGACGTTACGTCGAAGAATTAGCCCGAGAGGCTGTCGTCGCGGGTGCGCCGGTTGTCGTGGTGTGCCAGCCGCGCGACGAGCACGTGTTTGCCTCGTTCGACTGCGACCTCGTCGTCGCACCCCGCTGGGTGCAGTCGGTGCCCTTGCGATTTCTGTGGGAGCAGGTCGGGTTGCCCGTCCTTGCGCGTCGGCTCAACGCGACCGTCATCCATTCGCCGCACTACACGTTTCCGTTATTCACGGGTCGGCGCCGCGTCGTCACCGTCCACGACCTCACCTTTTGGTCGTACCCCGATCGTCACTCTCGGCTGAAGCGAATTTTCTTTCGGTGGTGGATTTCGGCCTCGGCACGCCGGCGCCTCGACGTCATCGTTCCGTCTCGCGCGACGGGAGACGAATACGAGCGAGTTGCGCGCGCCGACAGCGGGTGCGTTACGGTCGCCTATCACGGTGTCGACCGCGGGACGTTTCGCCCTCCCGCCGCATCCGCCGTGACCCGATTCGCCCGAAAGCTCGGCGTCGGAGCGTGGGTCGCGTTTGTGGGGACAATTGAGCCGCGCAAGAATGTCGTGCCTCTGATCGACGGGTTCCGGTCCGCCGTCGCGACGCGGTCACCTCGTCCCGCGCTGTTGTTGGCGGGGGCGTCCGGTTGGGACAACACCGTGGCCGAGGCCATCGACCGTGCCGTCGGCGCCGGGTTTGACGTTCGCCACCTCGGTTATGTGCCGCTCGCGGACCTTCCGACACTTCTCGGCGGCGCAACGGTCGTCGCCTATCCGAGTGAGGGAGAAGGTTTCGGACTGCCGGTTCTCGAGGCGATGTCCTGCGGAGCGCCGGTCCTCACCACTCGTTCGTTGTCGCTCCCCGAGGTGGGCGGCGACGCGGTCGCCTACTCTGACACCACGGCGCAGGGAATCGGTTCCGCCCTGACGGAACTGCTGAACGATCCGAAACGTCGTGCCGAGATGACCCGCGCGGCAATCGAACGCGCGGCGGGATTCACCTGGAGTGCCTGCCTCGCGGCACACCGCGTGGAGTGGGAGCGTTAGGAGAGTTCGTCGATGAGCGCCGCGAGTTTCGCCGCGCTCGCGTCCCACGAGAACAGAGCGGATCGGGCGTGGCCGCGTGAGACGAGGTCGCGGCGCAACTCGTCATCACTCAGCCCGGTCAGCGCCTCCGCCAGCGCCATTTTTCCGCGCGGTCCGTGCACATCAACCGACAGCGCGGCACCACCCGCCACTTCGACGAGTGCCGCTGCGGTGGAGTGAATCACGGGAACGCCGAGAGACATCGCCTCCAGCACCGGAAGTCCGAAGCCTTCCTCAATCGAGGGAACGACCAGTGCCCGCGACGCGGACAACACGGCGGCGAGGTCGGCGTCGTCCAGTCGTCCGAGGGCGTGGACGCGTGATGGGGCGATCCCGGATCGTTCGACGAGGGTCGCAACATCCACCCCTCCCCAGCCTCGCGGTCCAATCACGACGAGCGACAGAGCATCAACGGTGGCGAGCGCGGTGATCAACTGTTCGAGTCCTTTGCGCGGTTCGAGGGTCCCGACAAATGCCACGAAGTTGTCGGGTAATTCACGTCGTGCACGCCGAGCGGGTGAATCGGCGGGAATCACGAGGTCGGTGGACGGGGCTCCACCGATGACGCGAATCCGGTCACCGAATGAGAGAAAGTCGGACAGCCGAACCGCGACCGCTTCGGTGGGAACGACAATCACATCGGCGAATCGCGCCGCGCGCTCCCCCATCGCTCGATGCCAGGCGGCGCCACGGCGCGTGAGAGTCTCGGGATGCGTCCACGGAATCGTGTCGTGAATAGTCACGATGTGCTGTCCGCGCGGAGCGAGCGGCGAAAGCAGGCTGGGTGAATACGTCAGGTTACGTCGGGGGACGGCCATGCCTATTCGCCAAGCCCGCGCGAGGACACGTCGCGGCAGCGGGGACACGTCGATGTAGCCGAGCAGAGGAATCAGCGAATGCAAACGACGGACGGTATCGCCCGACACCAGCGGGACGAATCCCGTGAATGTGCGGGGGAGATCGGGTCGCTCCGTCAGCGCCCGGATCAGGTTGAGTGCATAACGGCCGATTCCGCCGGGGACAGGCGCAACAATCTGGTCGAGGACAACAGCTACGCTGTTCATCGGTCAACCTCGATTCGCTACGATTACCCTGTGGACATTAAACCATTGAGTATTGCGGGGGCGTGGAGTGTTACGCCAAAAGTACACGGTGATGACCGCGGCTCGTTCGCCGAGTGGTTTCGGGCCGACCAACTGGAGGACGCCACCGGATTTCGGTTTGCTTCTGTCCAGGGAAATATTTCGCGTTCGGCGCGGGGTGTGGTTCGCGGTATTCATTACGCCGATGTTCCCCCCGGTCAAGCCAAGTACGTGATGCCCGTGTCCGGTTCCATCATCGATTTCGTTGTCGATATTCGAGTCGGTTCGCCGACGTTTGGGCAATGGGACAGTGTGACGCTTCACAGTGAACGGCGCGAGGCAATTCTTCACGAGCCGGGTTTGGGACACGCGTTCGTCGCCCTCGACGATGAAACCACGGTCACGTACCTCGTGACCGATGTTTTCCGACCCGAGCGCGAGCACGGCATCAACCCGCTCGATCCCGAGATTGGGCTGGTTTTTCCCGCCGGGCTTGAACTTCTCCTATCGGATAAAGACACCGCGGCCCCGTCATTAGCCGAAGCGCTCGCCGCCTCGGCGCTCCCGATTTGGCAAACACCGTGAAGGGGATAATTCTTGCGGGAGGTACGGGCTCGCGGCTGTGGCCCATCACCCTCGGAAACTCCAAACAGCTTGTTCCGATTTACGACAAACCGATGGTGTATTACCCCATCTCGACGCTCATGATGGCGGGAATCCGCGAAGTTCTGGTCATTACGACCGCGGAACACGCCCCCCTCTTCCGGGCTCTTCTCGGAGATGGCGCCGCGTGGGGAATGACTTTCGAATTCGCGGTTCAGGAGAGTCCCGACGGACTGGCACAGGCGTTTATCATCGGTGAAGAGTTCGGAGCGGGCGATTCCATGGCCCTCGCGCTGGGGGACAACATTTTTCACGGGGCGGGTTTTGAAAACGCATTCCCGCCGGTGACGAACTTTGACGGTGGACACATTTTCGCCTATCCGGTTCCCGACCCCGAGCGTTACGGCGTCATCGAATTCGACGACTCCGGCACGGCGCTGTCCATCGAAGAAAAACCGGAACACCCGAAATCGCGTTTCGCCATTCCGGGTCTGTACTTTTTCGGTCCCGACGTGGTGGAAATCGCCAAAAGCATCAAGCCCAGTGCCCGCGGTGAACTGGAAATCACGTCGGTCAGCGAGCACTACATGCGCGAAGGCCGGCTCCGAGTCAGCGTTTTGGATTCCGGCACGATGTGGTTTGACACGGGGACCGTTGATTCCATGATGGACGCGTCAGAATACGTCCGAGCCGTCGAACGTCGAACCGGAGCCAGGATTGCGTGCCCCGAAGAAATCGCGTGGCGGCAGGGCTGGATTACCACCGATCAACTCGCGGCCATCGCGCGACCGCTGGAAAAGAGCGGCTACGGATCGTACCTGTTGGGGCTCGTAAACCACTAACGGCGTCGCATCATCGCCCATTCGCGCAGATGTAGTCCCACCGTGATGAGTGTTCGGGCCGGCCACCAGCCGGGTCCGGCGTAACGACGATGGACCCAGAGTCGGGCGCTGTCGTGATGCGCGGCGATCATCTGCGCCGAGTGGTCGCGGGTCGAGTGACCGCCCTCGTGTTCCGCCGTGGCGGTCGGAACAAAGACGTTGCGCCAGCCTTTTCGCCCAAGCCGGTAACCCAAATCGACGTCTTCGAAATACATGAAGAACCCGTCGTCGAATCCGCCCACCGCGTCGAACGCTGCCCGTCGGACGAGGACGCAGGCCCCACTGAGCCAACCCGCCTCGCGCTGGTTTTCGTAGTCGGACGAGGCGTGATACTTCCGAGTCCACGGATTGGAGGGAATCAGGTCGCCCACGAGCGCGTGTCCGATTCCAACCCGCAGCGACGGAATGGCTCGAGCGGACGGGTACGTGACACCGTGCAGGTCTCGAATTCGCGGTCCCACCGCACCGATTGTGGGGTCGGACTGGATTACGTGCACCAACGTGTCGAGAGCGTGCGGGTCGAGGGTCACATCGGGGTTGATGACCAGAAAGAAGTCAAGGGCGGGGTCGAGTGCCGCCACCCCCGAATTGACTCCGCCGCCATAACCGGGGTTGTCGGGGCGAGCGATTATTCGGGCCGAGGAACCCGTGACCGCGGGCGCGAGAGCGCCGTCACCCCCCGGAACGTTGTCCACGACCACGATGTCGGTCCGCAGTGCCGTCGCGGCCGGAAGAGAGGCCAGCATGGCGTTAATCGCGTCTCCTGACCGAAAAGACACCGTGACAATTCCGATCCGATTAGCCGAGGGGGAGTTGCTCACAGCGTCCATGTTAGCCACAGTCCACGGGGTGATTCTCGCCCGTCACCTAAGCACGTGCGGCAAAAGTCTCAATTACACTGGAATTACACCTGTGTAAGGGGGTACGTGTCGTGCGCAAAACAGTACTGCGCTGGGCTGGCCTTTTCGCTGCGGCCTTGACGGTCGTTGCGTCCTTCATCGTTGCCCCATCCCCGGCCCAGGCACTCACCCTGTCGGGAGACGATTTCGACGCGGGGAAGATCATTTCCAATCAGCAGTTCTTCGGTGGAAATTCGATGTCCGCCGCGGAGATTCAGGCGTTCCTCGACAAAAAGGTTCCGAGGTGTGGTTCGTTAAACAAGTGTTTGACGGTGTACACGCAGGACACGTTCACTCGCGAAGCGAGCTCGATTCACGGGGACGGTGTCAACCCACTGTGTTCCGAGTATGTCGGAGCCGATGACGAATCGGCCGCGCAGATCATCTACAAGGTCCAACAGGCGTGCAACATTAGTGCCAAGGTCATCCTCGTCACCCTGCAAAAAGAACAGGGACTCATCACGAATTCCAACCCGACCTCCGACAAACTCAAAATCGCGATGGGGTACGCCTGTCCGGACACCGCTCCGTGCGCGGCAAAGTATTTTGGTTTCTACAACCAGATTTATTCGGCGGCGTCACAGTTCCAGCGATACACCGACCCCTCAAGCAATTTTTGGGCGTCCAAACCGGTCGGAGTTCGACAACCGATTCTGTATCACCCCAACGCGGATTGCGGGACGAAACGGGTCACGATTGAGAACGCGGCGACCCACGCGCTCTACATCTACACGCCGTACACGCCGAACGCGGCGGCACTCGCCAATCTCGGGGGAACCGGGAATGCGTGTTCGAGTTATGGCAACAGCAACTTTTGGGAGTGGTACCAGTACTGGTTCGGTGCCAAGGCCAACATCACGTTCGACATCGCCGAGTTGGGGGGCAGCGTGACCAACGGCTGGGGTGCCCTGCTGGACGATTCGACGTGCACGGCGACCGCGAACTCGTGTGAAATCGAGTACGTATCCGCCGTCGCGACCTGGTCGATTGCGGCGGGTACGCGTTTCACCGCGGACCCGATCGCGGCGCGCTATAAATCGGCCGGCGGTGTCCGCGGACTGCTCGGGCCAATCACAAAATCGAGCGAAACCATCAACGGGGCAAGCAACGGCGACGGCTCCCGCCAAAAGTTCGTGGGCGGATTCGTTTATCGGTCGCCCTCCAACGAAACCTTCATCGTGCTCAATGACGTCCAAACGTATTACGCCGAACGAGGCGGTCCGGCGGGTTCGCTGGGATGGCCGAGCGGTGACGCAACCTGTGACGACGGGCGGTGCGCCCAGAACTTCACGGGCGGTTACGTCATCAGCGATTCAACCGGAACGTACCGAGTTCTCGACGGCGCGATCGCCGAGTACCTCCAAGCCAACGGCGGGCTCGACAGCCCGTGGGGTCAGCCTCTGAGCGACGCGGAAACGCGGACCTTTGGACGTTACGGTACGGGTCGAATTCAGATGTTCGAACAGGGCACCGTGTACGAAAAGAACGGGACGGCGTATCTCGTTGCGGATACACTCGCCGCCGCACTCGCGGACGTCGGCGGAGTGACCGAAGTCGGGTGGCCACTCGCCGAACCCGTTCGAGCCGATGGCGTGTTGTCGCAGTTGTACTCGGCTGGACGCGTGGTGAAGGTCGGATCGGCTGCCGGCGTTCTCATTCCCACCAACACCCTGAGTGCGCTGCGGAAGGCCGGAGGCTTTTCGGGGTACCTCGGCACCCCAACCGGCGATGCAACGCCCTACGAGGGTAAAGACGGTTTTGCGGGCACGAAACAAAACTTCGACGGCGGAGTGATTGTGTTCGGCACCCGGGGTGCGTTTGCAGTGCCCCGATCGGTCTGGGATGTCTATCGCGCGAAGAAAGGTCCGAAGGGAAAGTACGGATGGCCCGATAGCAGGGCGAGTGTTCGAGGGTCGGGCTGGAAACAATCGTTTCAGCGCGGTTCCATTACGACCGCGCGATAACGTCCGTTTTCATCCGTTTCACCACGGCGCCGAAAACCACCACGCTCGCAAATCCCCATTCGATGAGCATCCTGCTCTCGCTGAGGGACTGAATGACCAGAGCGATCAGGACGAGAAAAGGTACAGCGGCGGCGGATCGCGGTGACGCTACAAACGCGCGTGCCAATGGCCACAGGATTGAGACGAGGGCAACACCGAACAAGACCGATCCGATGACTCCCGTTTGAAGTGTCAGATCGAGCCACACGTTGTGAGCCTGCAACATGGGGACCCCGTCAATCGAGTGGATCTCGAACCAGGAATCCCAACTCGGCCACCAACCGACGTATCCGTACCCGATGAGCGGTTGATCGACAATCCGTGTCAGCACGGCGTTCCAGATATCAAATCGGTGGGTCAGGTCGGGAGATTTTCCGAGTAGCGCAGTGACGGCGGACCACTGGCTGAACACAACTCCGACTCCTGCAGCCAGTGCGGCGAGAGTAGCCCACAGAGCAACCCGCCATCGGAGTCCGGGCTTTCGAGCCAGAGCCGCGACGCCCACGACCACGGCGACGGCCGCGATGGCGACGGTGACCGTCGCGGACATCGTGCGGGCGACGACGAACAGGGCGACGCCAACATCGAGAGCTGAAAGAGTCCGCCAGTTTCGCGACGCGGACATCCGCCACACGGCGATGAGGAGAAGAATGAGTGCGAGCATGCCCAACAGGTTGGCGTTCCCCACCAAACCTTGAATTCGGCCTCCGGGCGTGAAGAACAACGCACGGCTCCACGCCATCTCGATGGGAGTCGTTTCCGTGGAGACGAGTCCGACGGGATAGACGGGGCGGCCGATTACTCCCACCACACATTC
>CAMDKN010000056.1 GCA_945901035.1 Gulosibacter massiliensis
CACCGGCGGCGAAAACGCCGGCGGCGTCGAGCGAACCGCTTCGGAGTCGCTGGTGGGATCCGCCGTGAATCTGCGCGACGATGGGCCAGGCGCGTGACACAGCGAGCGCTCCCACACCAACGGGTCCGCCGGCTTTGTGGGCGGAGACACTGAGCGCGGCCAACCCGCTGGCGGCGAAATCGATGGGCGTGTACCCGAGTGTCGCTACGGCGTCGAGGTGCACCGGGACGTCCGCCTCCGCCGCCGCCGCAACGATGTCCGCAACGGGCTGGATGGTCCCCACCTCGTTGTTGGTCCACAGCGTGGTGAACAGGGCAACATCGGGTCCGAGTTTGGTTCGCAGGTCATCGAGGTCGACCGTTCCGTTCTCATCCACGCGCACGAATTCGACGATGGCCCCTTCAGCCTGGGCAAGCCAATTGACCGCGTCCAGCGCTGCGTGGTGCTCGGCTTCGGTCGTCAGAACGCGGGGGCGTTGCAGTGCCGCGCCGGACACACGCGAGACTGGGCTGCCGTTTCGCCCCGAAAAAAGCCCCTTGATGGCAAGGTTGATGGCTTCGGTACCGCTGCCGGTCAACGTGACGTCGAACGGGATTGCTCCGATTGCGGCGGCGATCTTGTCGCGACCCTCCTCCCAGAGCAGCCGCGACTTTTGTCCGTCGCGGTGGGTTGCCGAGGCGTTTCCGCGCTGGTGAACCGCACTCGTCCACGCGTCGATCACGACTTGTGGCATCGGCGTGGTCGCCGCATAGTCAAAGTACGCCACCGTGTCCCCCTTCGGCGTGAACTAGCGGCCGAGCTTTCGGGCAGAGGTAAGCGCATAGGAGTATCCGAGTAGACGAATTTTCTCCGTGGAACCGAGTGCCGGAATGTAGAACAGCAACTGGTACTGATAGTTCGCTTGGATACCCGCCATCGAACTGGTCACGTTGGCGAGAATCTTGACCGCCCCGGTCGCGGTGATTGCGGCACCCGCGCTGGTGGGTTTCACCGTCTCGGACTCTTGCATTGTGACGGCAACAATCCCACCGGCATCGGCCGTCGCGAACACGATCGGCACGTCCTCCGTGATGGAGTCGTCCCAACTGAACCGAGCCGTCTTACCCAAATCGCGGGCGCGTTTCACTTTTGCTTGAGCCCCGATTTGTTCCTGCAGAGAATCCGGTTCGAACGCCGTGAAATAGGGGCTCTTGTCACCGTTGTTGAGCAGGTCCCCATAGTGTTCAACCGCTTGAGTCGGCGTGACACTGAGCAAATCCGTTTCGCCTCGAATCACCGCCGCTCCTGAATCCGCCGCCGCAACCGAGGGGATGCCCGCTCCCGGCTCGAGTGCGACGCTGTAGCTCACCTTGTAGTTGTCCCGAGCGGTCGCCTGCGTCAACACCACCGCCACAGACGCCGCCGTTTCGTCGCTTCCATCGTCAATGACCGCGAACACCGAACGCGGCCACTCGGAGGTGCGTTGTGGGAGCATCAATCGCACCTGGCCCTCGGGGATGACAAACGTCGCAACCAGGTCCTTTTCCTGGTTCTGAACCTGGTATTGCGCCAACCGAAACCGCAGGGCCGCCCCCTCGAGTCGTGTTTCCGCAACGTTGTTCGCGCGTTGCTCGTCGGCCTTCGCCAAGGTCACACGCAGTTTCGTCAGGATCTGGTCAAGCTGTTCCGCGGTGACCGCGACGCTGCGAGGCGATGCCGGGGAGGTGGGTATCGGCTCAACGAAGGGGGGCGGAATAATCGAACATCCGGACAGCACAATCGGCAGGGCGAGCCCAATGGCGATAAACGGGAGAGCTCGTCGTCCGTGGCGCCGCCGCGGCGCGAGTGGCGTGCGCGCGGGGCGCCAACGCGGTGGACGCGGTCACCGCGGCATCCGTCCTTGGCGGTGACGATGTTTGCGGCGATCGGACAACCAACCGAGGTAGTAAAAAAAACCGCCGACGGCGGCGAGAATGAGCCCGCCGTAAAACAAATTGGTGGGTACCGATTCGTCGATGTCCATCTTCCAGGTGATGGTGAGCGACTTCGGCGCAGGCAAAGCGCCGTCCGTCGCGATGAGAATCAGGTTCGCCTTCGGAGTGGTGACGTCGCGGGCGAGGAACTGCTCGGCTTCGTACGCCTCGTACCACATGTCGGAACCGACGGGGTCGGGGATTGCGACTTCGGTACCGACGACTTTTTTTGCCACCAGTGTTCCTTCTTCGCCCCGCGCAACGATTTCTTGGTACGACGCGTTCCCGATGAATGCCATCACATCGATTTTGCGGCCCCACGCCAAGACGATTCGTTCGCTTTCCGCGGTCGTGGCCGTCGGAGCGCCGTCGGGGTTGTCGACATACACAGTTCCCGACGCACCACCCTGCACCGAGATGGTTTGGGTTGACGAGATGCGGTTGAGGGACGTGGTGTCGATGATCGTGACGGGAGTCGGGTTTGCCAGGGTGATCGATTGCGTCATCGTCGACGGCGGGAGAAATACGGAATGGATGAGCATTCCCGCACAGATCATGATCGCCGACACCGCGAACAAAATGAGAGACACGATGAACCGCATGATGCTCCCTTCGGCCGAAAACGTCAGTTTAGCCGACCCTTCTGTGTGCCCAGCCCCGTGCCAATTACCCAGTGTCAGTCCAGATGGCTAAACTAAGGGAGTAGTTCAAGGAGGGCACATGGCAATCGAGGGACGATTTCCCGTTGTAATGCGCGGTTATTCGCGCGAGGACGTGGACAAAGAAATCGCAAACCTGCGGCGCGAAATCATCGCGGCGACGACGGAACGAAACGAACTCGCGACCGAGCTCGCTCGTTTGGGTGGGAAAAAAGGGCTGAGCGAAGGCGATACGCCAACATACTCGGGGCTCGGTACGAAACTTGAAATGGTGCTTCGAACCTCCGAGGAACAAGCGACCGTTCTGATTTCCAAAGCCGATATCGAGGCACAGCGAACCATCGCCGATGCCCGCATCGAAGCCGATCAAATCATCAACGACGCGACAGCCCGCGCCGATGCCCTCGTCGCCGCGGCCGAAG
The DNA here is from genome assembly GCA_945901035.1 of Gulosibacter massiliensis. Taxonomy (GTDB): domain Bacteria; phylum Actinomycetota; class Actinomycetes; order Actinomycetales; family Microbacteriaceae; genus MWH-TA3. The sequence goes on from CAMDKN010000056.1 coordinate 3,034, forward strand.
AAAAAGCCCGTTATGAAACGAGCGCTGCTCGAATTGATGCCGAAAACATCACCACCATCGCCGAGAAAGACGTCGACACGATGCGCGCCGAAGCGATTCGTGAGGCGACCCGGGTTCGGGGCAGTGCCGCCACCGAAGCCGCCTCTGCGCGGGCCACCCTGCAGCGCGAGATGTCGGAGAAGAAAGCGCTGCTTGACCGCGAGATTGCCGAGCAGCGGATTGTGCTTGACCGCGAGGCGCACGAAGCACGCGCTGAAATCACTCGGCTGATCGGCGAAGCGGATCGCCAGAAACTGGACCTCATCGCCGAAGTGTCCGCGCGTCGACACGAAGCGGAATTAAAACTCCTCGAAGAACATCGCGACATCATGGGTCAAAACGAGGCCTATCTGAAAGCCGCCAACGCGGAATTCACCAAACTGCAAAAAGACCTCACCGCTCTCAAACGTGAATACAACCGGCTCGAGCCCGAGGTGCTTAAGATCCGCGAAATGGCTATTGTCGAATCCAAAGAAGCCGCTCGTTCGACGATTGATGCGGCCACTGCGAAGGCCCGCCAGATTGTGACCGCGGCGCGAACCGAAGCAAAAGTTACGCTCGACGATGCGGCCAAGCGCCTCGCCGAAATCGCGGCGGAGCGCGACGCGATTGCCGCGTACATTGGCGACCTGAACAAGGCGGTTGGTCTCGCCGCGAAATCGTTGGTCACCCCGAAGCCTTCTGCCAAAACGCCCAAGTCATGACGATTCACGGCGCGTTCCGATTGGGGCTGCTCGGAGGACTCGGTGTCCTCACCGCGCTTCTCATCGGAAGTGCCGTAACCACACTGGCCACGGTCATCACCTATGTCGGATTCGCCCTGTTTCTCGCACTGGGACTCGACCCGATCGTGCGAAACCTGGTCGAACGAAAGGTACCGCGCCCCCTCGCGATTGCGACCGTTGTCGTTGCCGTGCTGGGCTTATTCGCCGGATTCGTCTTCGCTCTGATACCGATCATCGTCGAACAGGTGACCAACCTGTACGAATCGATTCTCGCTTTTTTAACGTCCTATAACTCTCTGGGTGAAATGATCGCCGCGATGCAGGCCATCATTCCCATCGAGACCTTGAACGTCCAAAAGACGGTGGACAGCGTGGTCCTGTTCCTGAGCGACCCGGCAAACCTTGCGAACATCGGCGGAGGGGTGCTCTCGGTTGGCGCGGGTTTCGCCAACGGAATTCTCGGAGCCTTTCTCACGCTCATGCTCACGATTTATCTGGTCATCTCGTTACCCGCGATCAAGAGCGTGATGTTCCTCCTCGTTCCCGCATCGACACGCGACAACTTCGTCAACATCGCCGATCAGGTCGTGGAAGCAGTCGGAAAATATGTCATCGGCCAAGGAACCCAGGGGCTGGCGAACGGCGTCCTGAGTTTCTTCGCCATGACCCTCATCGGCGCTGAATTCCCGGCGCTCTTCGCACTCATCGCGTTCGTGTTCTCGCTCCTCCCGCTCGTCGGAACCATCACCGGCTCGCTGCTCATCGTGCTGACGCAGTTCCTCGTTGACCCGACCAACCCGACGATAGCCATTTGGGTCGCGGTGTATTACCTCGTTTACCTTCAGATCGAGGCCTACGTGATTGGCCCGTACATCATGAACCGCGCGGTGAAAGTGCCGGGCGTGTTGGTCATCATCGCCGCCCTGGCCGGCGGAGCCTTGATGGGCGTTCTGGGCGCGATCGTCGCAATCCCCCTGGCCGCGTCGGTACTCATCATCGTGCGCCAAGTCATCATCCCCGCGCAACAAGAACGCTAGGGCCAGTTTGTGGGCAACGGCAGTGCCGTCGGATTGACCCGCTCCACGATTTCCGACAACACCCGCGACGCTTGTTTTTCTCCGACCCAGAGGTGACGACCGGCCTCGACCTCGACGATGTCGATTCGCGGAATCACGGCGAATCGCTCACGGGCCTCGGCGGGCTTGAGGTAGTCGTCCAACTCGGGGATAACGGCGACGATGGGCGTTGAATTGTCGTTCCACCGTTCGAGTGTCGTGACACTCGTGCGGTGAAGAGGCGGGGATAACAGGATCAGGCCCGCCACATCGAGATTGTGGGTGTGGTTGAGCGCCACTTCGGTTCCGAACGACCAACCCACAAGCCACGGCGTGGGTAGCCCCTCGGCGCGAACGAATTCGACGGCTGCCTCGAGGTCGAATCGTTCGTCGATTCCTTCGCCGAAGATGCCCTGGGAGGTCCCGCGTGACGACGTCACCCCGCGAAAGTTGAAACGCAGAACAGCGATCGCCGCCATCGCCGGCAGCCGAAGAGCCGCCTTCCGAAGAATGTGGGAGTCCATGTAACCGCCGGCGGTGGGGAGCGGGTGGAGGAAAATCACCGTTCCGACGGAATCGGCGTTTTCGGGCACGGACAACTCACCGACGAGGACCAGCCCGTCCTCGGTCGTCATCTCGATATCGCGTCGACGCGCGGGCAGTTCCGTGGTGCTGCGGATCTCGGTCATCAGAACATCGTCCAACACGAGGAGTGCCAGTGTCGACGATCTCGAACGGCGGCTTCTTCCCCGAACAATCCTTCGTAGTGCCACGTGACGACGTGGGGAGTACCGACGGTGATGGGAATGACACAACCGGGGCACACGTATTCCTTGACCGCCCGCGCCGGGGTGATGTCCTGCACCACCCACTCGTCACCGCGCTTGATTTCGGTTCGACGACGACCCGACGTGCTGGTGATGTCAATCGACGACACCTCATCGCGCTTGGGGCGGTTGCGGCGGCCCATCAGTACCAGCCGTTCTTTTCGCTGTGCCCCCAGGCCTTGCACGGCGTGGAATAGCGTTCGGCAATATAGGTCAATCCCCACCGGATCTGTGTTTCAGGGTTCTCGCGCCAGTCTTTTCCCGCCGCGCGCATCTTGTTGCCCGGCAACGCCTGCGGAATTCCGTAGGCACCGCTCGACGGGTTTTTGGCGCGGAAATTCCATCTCGATTCGCGATTCCACAGATCCACGAGGCAGGTGAAATGTTGTTCACCCCAACCGCGCGATTCGACTTCGGCACGGGCGAATGCCTGCGCCGACTTGGCGTCGCGAGAACCTGCGACAAAAAAGCCAGAGGTCATCGACCACGAGTCTTTGGTGATTGAGTGTCGTTCGGCGTCGTCATCGAGAGTGGTGAACGCCTGCGAGGCGGTGAGTGTTCCACCCCGCGCGTACCCGAAGTCATAGGTCGTGAACGGTGCGATGATCGGACCGAACAACAGCACCGCGACACCCGCCAGCGCAGCACCGGCGATTCCGGGTCGCGCGCGCGAATGCGGCGAGGACACCGCTACCGCGCTGCGAGCATAACCCGCAGGAGCTCATCGAGGACGAAGTCGACCTGAGCCTCGTCATACCCGCCGAGTTGGGGACGAAAGGAGACGGCCCGAACATCGTTACGTTCGAGCAGTCCACCGTCGTTGTAAAAAGCACGGACTGTGTCCGCAAATTTGTCGACGTCCGCCCGGTGGTAGCCGTAGCTGAACAGCGGTGCACCGCGAAACCGTTTGCGAGGTGCACGGGCGACTCGATTGAGCACCTCCTGAGCGACTGCCCGCGCCTCCGCGGTCGCTCCCTCGACTCCCAGAGTGTTGATGAGCTCGCGGCGTTCGTGGTCGGCGACGGTGTCTTCCAGTCGTTCGAGCGCGGCATCCACATCAGCGATGGAATATCCGCCCTTGTTGATGGGGAACGACGCCCACCGGATGTCCGAACTTTTCAGTGACGAGTCGCCGGCTTGAGCACGAGCGATGAACGCGTCGACAGCGGTGGCGTTGTAGCCGCGGGCGGGGGAAGAAACGAGGGGAAAGGTGCTCACACCCCTATTCTGCCCTAGGAAAAGAATAAGGCGAAAACCGACGCGACAAACATGGAGGGAAGGACGGAATCCAGTCGATCAAGGAACCCGCCGTGACCGGGCAACAGGTGGGACGCGTCCTTTGTTCCGAGTTCGCGCTTGATCAACGATTCGATCAAGTCGCCGGTCGTAGCGGTGCCCACGATAAGCAGTGCGAAAACCGCACCCCACCACCAGTCGAACTGCAACATGGTGTTCGCGAGAATGATTCCAGCGGCGAGGGCGAACACAACGGAACCCGCAAAACCCTCCCACGTCTTTTTCGGACTGATTTTCGGAGCCATGGGGGTTTTCCCGACGAGAAGCCCGGTGGCAAACGCCCCGGTGTCGACACTCGCGATGATGATCATCGTGCCGAGCGTCCACCATTCGCCTCCGTCGCGGGCCGTCAAAAGGAGAGTGAAGGACGCGAGGAAAGGAACGTAAGCGAGAGTGAACGCCGACATGATCATGTCGCGGTCGGTCACTCCCGAGCGCGACATCCCGCGTTGGATGGCGTGCCAGACAATGGTGAACCCGATACCCGCCGCGAGCGTGAGCAGTTGGCCGAGCGCGCCGAAGTAAAAGGTGGCGGGAACCATCGCGAGAGCTGCGATGAGAATCGGAATGCGCGGGACATGGCGCTTTTCGGTTCGCGAAATAGTGGCGAGTTCCCAGGTTCCGAAGCCGATAAAAACGCCAAGGAACAGCAGGAAAAACTGCTTGTCAAAGATCAGGCTAAATACGAATACAACACCGAGCAAACTGCCAATGGTGACCGCCAGCAAAACGTTTCGGCCGCCGCGGGTCTCCACCGGAGCTCCAGCGACGTGATGGGGTTTCTCGATACCGGCCATCAGACCTCGAGGAGTTCGGCTTCCTTCTTTTTCAACGCGTCATCAATCGCATCAATGTGGGACTTGGTGAGCGCTTCGATTTCTTTCTCGGCGCGGGCCATGTCGTCTTCGCCAACGTCGGATTTCAAAGACTCGATGTCGGAAATACCCTTGCGGCGAATGTTGCGCACCGCCACCCGACCGTCTTCAGCCTTGGCCTTCACAATTTTGACGTATTCCTTGCGCCGTTCCTCGGTCATTTCGGGCATTGTCACTCGAACCAGGTTCCCGTCATTGGTCGGCGTCGCACCGAGGTTGGGAAAGTTCACAATCGCCCGTTCGA
>CAMDKN010000057.1 GCA_945901035.1 Gulosibacter massiliensis
CAAGGGCGTCGGTATTCCCGCCGTCAGCATCTCGATGACCGGGCCTGCGGGTTTCACCGCGACCGTGCTCACCGACGCCGAGGGCAAGTACACCGTCGGTGTTCCCGAAAAATTGACGGACTACACGGTCACCGTGGACGAAATGACTCTCCCCGAAGGCGTGACCGTCATCGACAATCCCGCAACGGCGTTTGTCGAAGCGAACGTTCAGACCGTCACGGTCGGCCCCGGTGGACGCACGACAATGAACTTCTTCATCGGTCAGGGCGAGCGAAAAACCACCAGCATCGTTGACCAAGTAGTCCAGCGCCTCATCTCGGGAATCAACTTCGGGCTTATGCTGGCGTTGGCGTCGGTCGGGCTCTCGCTTATTTACGGAACGACGGGAATTTCTAACTTCGCCCACGCTGAGTTGGTCACGTTTGGGGCCGTCGCCACCTACGGACTCGTCGCATTGATGGGAGCCGACCTACTCTGGCTGGCCATCATTATCGCCCTGGTCCTCTCAGCCGCGGTCGGATGGGGTCAAGACGCGGCGCTGTGGGCGCCTCTGAGACGCCGCGGTATGGGATTGGTCCAGCTCATGATTGTGTCGATCGGGCTGTCGCTCGGGGTCCGTTACCTTTATCAATTCTTCATCGGCGGGACCACCGAACAATTGCCGGGGTCGAGCGGTGAACGGTTTGCCCTGTTCGGTTCGGTGACGCTGAGTGCCACCGACATCGCGAGCATGGCTATCTCTGTGCTCCTCATCGTTCTGTTCGCACTGTGGCTGAACCGATCAAAGGTCGGAAAGGCTACGCGCGCCATTTCGGACAACCCCGGTCTTGCCGCATCCTCGGGAATCGACGTCGACGGAGTGGTTCGCATCGTCTGGATTATCGGGTCCGTTCTCGCCGGGTTCTCGGGAATCCTCTGGGCGTACTTCCGTCCCGGAATTCGCTGGGACATGGGTGGCCAGATCCTTCTTCTTATCTTTGCGGCGACCACGCTCGGGGGCCTCGGTACCGCCTACGGCGCGCTGGTCGGTTCGCTCATTGTGGGAATCCTCGTCGAGGCTTCCAGTTTGGTCATTCCGTCGGACCTCAAATACGTCGGAGCGCTCGTTGTCCTCATCGGCATCCTGCTGTTCCGGCCTCAAGGAATCCTCGGACGAAAGGAAAGGGTGGGATAGCTCATGGACATCCTCGGAATCTTCCTCTCCTCGGCGTCGTTTATCCTCGCGCCCACCACCATCGCCTACGCGTTGGCGACGCTGGGGCTCGCCCTCCACTTCGGGTACGGGGGCTTGCTCAACATGGGTATGGCGGGCTTCATGGCACTTGGTGCCTACGGCTACGCCATTGGGATTCTCACCTTCGGACTACCGTGGTATCTCGCGGCCTTCGTGGGAATTGTCGCTTCTATCGTTTTCGCGCTAATCCTCGGCATCCCCACGCTTCGACTTCGCGGTGACTATCTCGCCATCGTGACGATCGCCGCGGCGGAAATCGTTCGACTGATGCTGCTGAGTTCCGCCTTCGGCACCATCACCGGTTCCGCGGACGGCCTGTCGGGCTTCAACGGTCCCGGTGGCACCGTCACTAACCCGACCGTCGGTGCGGGTGGCTTCAACGAGAGCAACCCCATCCCCGAGGGCGTTTACGGTTTCCCTCCGTTCCTCGACGATCAGCGCACCTGGTATCTCCGAATTGTCGGAATTATCATCCTCGGACTCGCGATTTTCGTCGTGTGGCGTCTCGTCAACTCCCCGTGGGGTCGAGTCGTCAAAGGCATTCGTGAAGACGAGGACGCCGTTCGTTCGCTCGGAAAGAACGTCTTCGCCTACAAGCTGCAGGTCCTCATCATCGGTGGGGTGCTCGGCGCCCTCGGCGGTCTGATGCTCGCCTTCTCGACGAACGTCAACTCGAGCGTCTACGTGACGTCTCTGACGTTCTTCCTGTGGACCGCACTTCTGCTCGGTGGCGCGGCAACCGTCTTCGGGCCTCTGGCGGGTTCCATCATCTTCTGGGTGCTCCAAGCGTTCCTCGGGCTGCTGTTCCCCGCTCTGGCGAGCGTTGGACTCATGCCATTCACCACCATTCAGGCCGCGCAAATCAAGTTCATCATCGTCGGCTTCGCTCTCGTACTCCTTGTGGTCTTCCGGCCACAGGGGCTCTACGGAAACAAGAAGGAGTTGACCTTTGTCAAGTAAGCCCACCTCCTCCAGCCCCGTGAAATCGACGGGACTCCACGTCGGCGCAATCAAGCCGGGCGTCGCGAAAAAAGACCCCATCCTGGTCGCCGATCACGTTCGACGTCAGTTCGGTGGTCTCGTCGCGGTTGATGTGGAACACGTCGAAATCCCACGCAACGCCATCACCGCGTTGATTGGACCGAACGGCGCCGGAAAGACCACGTTCTTCAACCTGCTCACGGGTTTTGACCAGCCAAACGAGGGAAAATGGTCGTTCAACGGCAAGTCGCTCGCCAACGTTTCCGCCTACCGAGTCGCACGACGCGGACTCATCCGGACGTTCCAGCTGACCAAGGCTCTCGGGCTGCTCACTGTCATGGACAACATGAAACTGGGCAGCACCGAACAGTCGGGCGAGAAACTCAGCGCGAGCCTCTTTCCGCTCATCTGGAAAAAGAAAGAAAAAGAGATCGAGGAGAAGGCGCTCGAGATTCTGCAGCGATTCAAACTCGACACCAAGAAGGATGACTTCGCGGCATCGCTCTCGGGAGGGCAACGCAAGTTGCTCGAAATGGCGCGCGCGCTGATGACCGACCCCGAACTCGTGATGCTCGACGAGCCCATGGCCGGTGTCAACCCCGCTCTCACGGAATCGCTCTTGGAACACATCCTCGGGCTAAAAGCTCAGGGAATGACCGTTCTCTTTGTCGAGCACGACATGCACATGGTTCGGCACATCGCGGACTGGGTCATCGTCATGGCCGAAGGCAAAGTTGTCGCCGAAGGTGCTCCGAACGAAGTAATGAAGAACCCCGCCGTGATCGACGCCTACCTCGGAAGCCACCAGGACATCGACCTGGGAACAGTCACTGGACGCATCACGCTGCCGAAGATTTCGAAGGAGAAGTAAATGGCCGCGAAAGCAGAAGTTCCGGTCGTCGAGACCAAAGACCTGTATGCCGGGTATCTGCCCGGGGTCAACATCCTCAACGGAACGAATCTTTACGCCAACAAGGGCGAACTCATCGGAATCATCGGTCCGAACGGTGCGGGAAAGTCCACGTTCCTCAAGGCGATTTTCGGTCTGGTCAAAGTTCGCGAGGGTTCGATCACCCTCAACGGTGACGACATCACGGGCTTGAAAGCAAACCAGTTGGTTTCACGAGGCGTTGGTTTCGTCCCACAATCCAACAACGTGTTCCCCAGCCTCACGATTGAGGAAAACCTGCAGATGGGTCTGTACCAGCGTCCCGGCGCCTACGCCGAGCGCCTGGAGTTCGTCACAGGCATCTTTGCCGAACTGGGTAAGCGCCTCAAGCAGCGTGCAGGATCGCTCTCGGGTGGCGAGCGGCAGATGGTCGCCATGAGCCGAGCGCTCATGATGGATCCGACTGTCCTCTTGCTCGACGAGCCCAGTGCGGGTCTCTCGCCCGTTCGACAGGACGAGGCGTTCATTCGTGTCTCCGAAATCAACAAGGCGGGTGTCACCACGATCATGGTCGAGCAGAACGCTCGTCGCTGCCTTCAGATCTGCGACCGCGGATATGTGCTGGATCAGGGCAAGGATGCCTACACGGGCACCGGACGTGACCTGCTCAACGACCCGAAGGTGATTGGCCTGTACCTCGGTTCGCTCGGCGCCTAGCCAACGGTTTCAGCGGGGTCGACCTTCGGGTCGGCCCCGCTTCTTTGTGCCAACGCACCAGCGAGGAACCTCGTTAAACAGAAGAGGCCCCGGGCGAACCCGGGGCCTCTCTGAATCACCGATTCAGTGCGTTGGCTAATTAGCCAGCGTACGGGACTGCGGTGTTGTCGTTACCGAACTGGTACACCTGGATCGATGCTTCGGTGGGGTCTCCAACTTCGTTGAACGTGATGGGACCTGACACACCGTCGTAGTCTGCGGTTCCGCCACCAATGATGATGTCGGCGCATTCCACGAACGTGGTGCACTTGGTTCCGCCACCGGTTCCACCGGAGACTTCCTGGAGCTTCGCAGCCATGTCGACACCCTCAACCGAGCCGGCTTCCATTGCAGCGAGTGCAAGGAGGACGACTGCGTCATAGGCCTCGGGGCCGTATGCGAAGACATCAGCGAGGTCTGCGTTACCTGCGGCAACCCAGTTGTCGTTCATTGCGGTGGTGAAGTCCGCGATGGTCTCGAGGTTCAGTCCAGGGACCGTACCCTTCGATCCTTCGAGGAGTCCAGCTTCGAAGTCTTCCGAGTAGTTCGCGACGTTTCCGTCAACCAGGTAGACCTTGTCAGCCGGGAATCCGCCACCGATGAGCTTCGGAGCAATCGTCTTGAGCTCTTCGAAGGTGATGAGAACGATGGCGTCAGGGTTGGAAGCGGTAACTTCCGAGATCTGAGCGTCGAAGTTCGTGTCACCCGTGTTGAACGTGGGCTGTGAAACAACGGTTCCACCGGCAGCCGTGAAGGCAGCCGTCACGAAGCCGGCGAGGCCGCTCGTGAAGTTACCGTTGGCGTCCTTGGCTCCGTCGCCGTTACCGTACGAGTCGTTGAGAACGATCATGCCGAGGGTCGAGTGACCGTCAGCAGCGATGAGGTTACCGAGAACTTCACCCTGAAGAACGTCCGAGGGGGCGGTACGGAAGTACAGTCCCTTGTCGTCGTAGGTCGACAGTGCAGCCGAGGTGTTTGCCGGCGAGAACTGGATGACTCCAGCGCCAACAACCTGGTCGATGAACTGAAGCGAGGTACCCGACGATGCGGCACCGAGGATGGCCGTTACTCCGGCGTCGAGAAGACGCGGAACTTCGGTTTCGTATGCCTTGTTGTCGGTGTCACCCGAGTCGCCATATGTGACCTCAATGGTGATGCCCTTAGCGGCGTCGTTGACGTCCTTGACGGCGAGCGCCACACCGGCTTCTTCGGGGGGTCCGAGGAATGCCAGGCTTCCCGTCTGGGGAAGAGCGGTACCGATCTTCAGGGTCAGGTCGCCGACAGGACCGCCTCCGCCACCGGCGCCCGCTGCACAGCCGCTCAGCACGAGTGCCGAGGTGCCGAGCATTGCGAGACCACCGAGAAGCGATGCGACCTTACGGGAGGCCGAAGCCTTCGCAAATGCGCCCATGTTTCTCCTTGATTTTTAAGTGAAGTAGCGAGTCGGATGACCCGCCACATTACGTCTAACGCTACCGAATGGGGAATGGGTTGGGCAAATGCTGCGGTTACAAGCGTGTAACGCTTTGTCACACAGATTTGTGGATGTCCCGCGCAATTTCACCCGGTCTTGCGCCTGTTTCGGGCAATGGCGTCGAACATGAGAATCATCAAGCCCGCCCACACCAACACGAAGCCGAGCAGGCGAATTGGAGGCATGGGTTCGTTCATGACAAAAACGCCGATCAGAAACTGTAGCGTCGGCGCAACATATTGCATGAAGCCCATCCACGAGAGGGGAACCTTGGACGCTGCGTACCCGAACAAGAGGAGCGGGATGGCCGTCACAGGCCCCAGTCCGATCAGTAATACCGTGGACCACACGTCGCCAGCACCGAAATTCAGGCTACCTGTGACCGCTTCCACGCTGACGAAGACGAGAGCCAAGGGAACCAGCCACGCGGTCTCGATGGTCAGACTCTGGGTGGCGTTGAGGCGTCCGCCGAGCCGGTTTTTGAACAAACCGTAAATGGCAAATGAGCCGGCGAGAACGAAGGCGAACCAGGGAAATTGTCCATACCCCGCGACGAGAATTGTGACCGCAACGGCAGCGAACCCCATCGCCACCCACTGCAACGGTCGGAGTTTTTCCCCAAGCACGAGCACGCCCAGCAGGATGGTGACGAGCGGGTTGATGAAATAACCGAGTGAGGCTTCCACGATGTGCCCGGTGAGGTTCGCGATGATGTAAAACTGCCAGTTGATGTAAATGAACACGCCCGCGGCGAGCGTGTACCAGAGCAGTGTGGGGTCCCGCAACAGCGCGAGTGTCGATCGCAGTTGTTTGGTGACGGCGAGAATACCGACACACAATACGAGTGACCAGAGAATCCGCCAGGACACGATCTCCCAGGGCCCTGTGGTGCCGAGCACCACGAAATACAGAGGCAGTAAGCCCCACAGGAAATACGAGCCGATACCGGCGGCAACACCACTGGTTTGTTGGGAGGTGCGCACGTCGTCAGCCTAGCGTTGACACACCAACGGCTCCCGCGCAGGGCGCGGGAGCCGTTGAATGATGGGCGTTAGCGCTGGACGATCGCGAGGACGTCCCGAGCCGACAGAACGAGGTATTCCACCCCGCCGTACTTGACTTCGGTTCCGCCGTACTTCGAGTACAGCACGACGTCGCCAACGGCGAGGTCGAGAGGGACGCGATTTCCGTTGTCGTCGATGCGGCCGGGGCCGACGGCGACAACTTCGCCCTCCTGTGGCTTTTCTTTGGCCGAGTCGGCATTGACAATTCCCGACGCCGTAACTTGCTCGGCAGCCAGCTGCTGAATGACAATGCGATCTTCGAGCGGTTTGATTGCGACCGACACGGTTGACCTCTTCCTTTGTGGACGATGAATTCGCACGGTAGCGTGCGGTCTCTAGTTTATCGTCACAATTAGCACTCTCCAAACGCGAGTGCCAATTGTGGGGAACTGCGACAATGGAGATATGGATCGCGCGGACGCAGAACTACTCTTCACGGGTGAGGCGTTGACGCTGCTCGACAGCCTTCCGCCATTCGACGCGAAGAAAAACGTTGTCCAGTCGGTGTCCGCGCTGCGGGACCGCGGTGTGTCACCCGAAATGACCCGCGTAGTCCTCCGCCAACGCCGCCTTCGGTCGCAAGCCGTTGCCAAGTTTGGTGAATTTGCGTCCCGCATGTTTTTCACCGAATCGGGACTTCAACAGGCAACGCGACTCGATGTTGCCGCACATCACGCCGCTCGCTTTCGCGCGCTCGGTGACGTCACGGTGGGCGACCTGGGGTGCGGCATCGGGGGCGACGCGCTCGCCATAGCTGGTCTCGGAATTCGGGTGGTCGCGATCGACAGGGACGAGTCGACCGCCGCCATCGCGTCCTACAATCTTGCGCTGTTCGATAACGCAACGGTCGAACACGCGGAAGCGGAAAACGTCGACATCACCCGATTCGATGCGCTGTGGTTCGACCCGGCGAGACGGACGAACGACAAACGGCTGTCCAACCCGGCCGACTGGTCGCCCTCACTGGACTGGGTGTTTGATATCGCCGCGCGTGTTCCCAGCGGCATCAAGTTGTCCCCCGCGATCGGACACGAGCTGCTACCCGCCAACGCGGAGGCGCAGTGGGTTGACGATTCCGGGGACACCGTCGAATGCGTTGTCTGGACCGGCGCGCTCGCCCGCCCGGGAATCCGCCGAAGCGCACTCGTCCTCGGCGAGACCCTGGTCGAACTCACCGCGAGCGAACCCGACTCGGAGGTCCCGGTTGGCGAACTGTCGACCTACCTGTACGACCCGAGCGGTGCCGTCCTCCGCGCCCAACTGCTGGGCGCTCTCGCTCGGAAATTGTCCGCTCACACCATTTCCGCGTCGATTGCGTATCTCTCCGGCGAAACCCTCGTCGACACCCCGTTCGCGTCGGCGTTTCGGGTCATTGAGTCCCTCCCGCTCGACATTCGAACACTCACCCACTATTGCCGCGACGCGGACATTGGCACACTCGAAATCAAAAAGCGCGGGGTTGACATCGACCCCGCCACATTCCGCACCAAACTGAAATTGAAGGGCTCACAATCGGCGACACTG
>CAMDKN010000058.1 GCA_945901035.1 Gulosibacter massiliensis
CGTCTTGCCGTCCCGCGCGGTCACCGTCAGGTTTTCGAGGCCGAGCGCCAACTGTTTCAGGTTGAGCGTGTGGGCTTCTTTCACATTCGGAACGATAAGCCCGCGCGGGGTCGCCGCCGCGATGCCCAGATTCACGTAGTGGTGGACGATGATGTCCTTGTCGGTCCACGAGGAATTTACGGTGGGGTTTCGCTGGACCGCCCAGACCACCGCGCGTGCCATCACCAGGAGCGGCGAGACTCGGATTCCCTGGAAATCGGGTGACGCTTTCAAGCGTTTGACGAAGTCCATTGTTCGGGTAGCGTCCACGTCCACAAAAACCGACACGTGCGGGGCTTCGAACTTGGACTTGACCATCGCCGCGGCGATCGCTTTCCGCACTCCCTTGACCGGGATGTACTCCTCGCGTTCCTGAGGCCACTCCGGCGTTGCGACGTTTCGGAAGACGGTTTTGACCTGCGACTGTCGGATGACATCATCGCGGGTGACTTCGCCGTGTGAACCCGTCGCCAACACACTCTGGATGTCCACGCCGAGCTCTTTGGCGAGTTTGCGAACGGGTGGTTTGGCCAGCACCGCAACCGCGCTGGCGGCGGCAGCGGGATAGACCACGGGGGGAGTCGCTGGCGAGGCGGCGGGTGCGGTCGAAGTGGCGGCGGACGACGTTCGCGATCCGCGGCGCGACGTCACGCGACCGCCACTGCCGTATCCGACCAAGACGGGCTCGGGAGCGGCGGCGGGCTTTTTTGACGACGCGCCTTGTGCGGGGGCGGCCTTCGCGGGAGGTGTGGCCTGCGCAACCGGTCCAGGAGCCGGGTGAAGCGGGGCGGGGATCGCACCCTCGGCGTCAACTTGAATGATGGATTTTCCGACGGGGACGGAGTCACCCTCGCCGGCGAGTAACGCGACGATGGTGCCGGCGAACGGGCTGGGTAATTCGACGAGGGACTTGGCCGTTTCAATCTCGACCAGGATGTCGTTGATCGCGACGACGTCTCCGACCGCGACACGCCACTGGACGATTTCTGCCTCGGTCAAACCTTCGCCGACATCGGGAAGTGGGAAATCTACGACGGCCATGTTTAGTACCCCCTCGCTCGGTCTACGGCGTCGAGAATGCGGTCGACGTCCGGCAAAAACAGCGACTCGAGGTGGGCCGGCGGGAAGGGCACATCGAAGCCGCTGACGCGAATCACGGGCGCTTCGAGATAGTAAAACGCGCGCTCCGCCACGGTCGCGGCGATCTCCGAACCAACCGACGTGCTTCCCGGGGCTTCCTGGGCGACGATGAGTCGACTGGTTTTTTCCACCGACGAGAGGATGGGGTCGTAGTCAATCGGCGAAAGTGACCGCAAATCGACCACTTCGAGGCTTATTCCCTCGCCGGCGGCGACCTCGGCGGCATCGAGAAGCATCGCGACCATCGCACCGTGACCCACGACCGTCACGTCTGTTCCGGTGCGAACGACTCGCGACTGGTGCAGTGGTGCCGGAGTGCCGTCCGTGTCCACGTCGCTCTTCGGCCAATACCGCGCCTTCGGCTCGAGGAAAATGACGGGATCGTTGGACTGAATGGCCTGTTGAATCATGTGATAGCCGTCATTCGGCGTCGCCGGTGAAACGACCCGCAGCCCGGAGGTGTGGGTGAAATAAGCTTCGGGGCTTTCCTGGTGGTGTTCGATTGCGCCGATGTGACCGCCGTAGGGGATGCGAATCACGAGGGGAAAGGATTGGTCGCCCTGGTGACGGGACGTGAGTTTGGCGAGTTGCGACACAATCTGGTCGATTGCGGGATACACGAAACCGTCGAATTGGATTTCGCAGACGGGCCGAAATCCGCGCATCGCGAGACCGATGGCGGTTCCCACGATTCCCGACTCCGCGAGAGGGGTGTCGAGTACACGGTTTTCACCGAATTCGGTCTTCAGCCCCTCGGTCACACGGAACACGCCGCCGAGCGTCCCGATGTCCTCCCCCATGAGAAGCACGCGGTCGTTTTCGTGCATGGCGCGCTGCAATCCGCGATTGATGGCTTTCGCCAGCGAAAGGTTCTCGGTCATCGGTCACCCCCGAACGATGCCTCGTATTCGGTGAGCCAGGCTTTCTGGGCGACCATGAGGGGGTGCTCATCCGTGTAGACGTGATCGAACATGGCGTCGATGGTCGGTGGGGTGTGTTCGAGCAGGCGGCGGCGCACATCGGCGGCGAGGTCCTCGCCCTCCTGTTTGACCTGCTCGAAGAAAGAGTCCTGTTCACCCTTCGCGCGCAGAAACTTGTCGAACCGCGCAATCGGGTCGCGCGTCTTCCACAAATCTTCTTCGGACTGTTCCCGGTACTTCGTCGGGTCGTCACTGGTCGTGTGAGCGCCCAGTCGATATGTCTGCGCTTCGATAAATCGAGGCCCCTTGCCCGAACGGGCGTCGTCGAGCGCCAACTTCGTCACCGCATACGAGATGAGGACGTCATTGCCGTCGATTTGGTACGACTCGATACCGAAGCCCTCGCCGCGCTGATACAACGGGCTGCGGGACTGCCGAACCACGGGAACGGAAATCGCGTATTGATTGTTCTGTAAAAAGAAGACAATCGGGGATTGGTAGGACTGCGCAAAAACGAGCGCCTCGTTGGCATCGCCTTCGCTGCTGGCGCCGTCACCGAAATAGACGATGGTGGCTTCGTCTGTGGACGCGTCACCCGTGCCGGATTTTCCCTCCATCGCGGTTCCCATCGCGTATCCGACCGCGTGCAATGCCTGCGAGCTGAGAACGATCGTGTACAACCGGAATCGTGCGTCGTTCGGGTTCCACCCGCCGTGAGTGTGCCCGCGCAACAGCGCGAGAATCGCAACCGGATCGACGCCACGGATGCGCGCGATGGCGTGTTCGCGGTAGGAGGGGAAGATCGTGTCCTGTTCACGCGTCGCGAACGCCGAACCGACCTGCGCGCCTTCTTGGCCGAGGCTGGGGACCCACAGGGCGAGTTGGCCCTGGCGTTGTAAATTCCCCGATTCGATGTCAAAACGCCTCGTCACAACCATTTCCCGATAGAAATCCCGAAGTTGCTCGTCCGACAACGCGTCCACGAGCGCTCGGTGTTGTTCCGTGCGGTCACTTTCGACCAAAACTCCGTCGACGGACAGGAGTTGCAGGGTCGCCTCGGTATAGGGCATACGTCAAGACTAACTGTTTCGGCTGTGCAGAGAGTCGTAAGGTATTGGTATGGTCCGATTGATTTTAGGTCTACTCATCAACACCGCCGCCCTGTGGGTTGCCGACTGGTTTGTCGAGGGCATCCACCTCGTTCCCTTCGGTGAAGGCGAGCCCAACCTCGTCTTGTCCTACATCGCCGTTGCCGCGGTGTTCGGGGTGGTCAATGCGGTCATCGGCAACCTCATTCGAATCGTTGCCTTCCCGTTGTATCTGCTCACACTGGGACTCGTTGCCATTGTTGTGAACGCCGGATTGCTCATGCTCGTGTCGCAAGTGACACCGTTCATGGGCTTTGGCTTGGTCATCGACGATTTCTCGTGGGGCGTCATCGGCGCTCTCGTCGTATCCCTCTGCAACTGGCTGCTCGGTATCGTGCTGCGGCCGTTCATGAGCTCCGCTGTCCCTAGCCGCTAGTCGTCGCCCGAAACCAGGTCGCAGTGCCCACGGTGGTTGCGTGGATTCGCGACTCCAGCGATTGCAGCGCCGGGTCGCCCAACTGAACAACCGCTGCGGTGGACGACCGGTAGTTTTCGGCTCGGTGTGCGTCAGCACCGAGAACGCGCGGTTCGGGGTGAACCAACCAGGTCGTTCCGTTCGCGTTGTGGACGGTTCCTCCGAGTGCCGGAACGGGGTCTTCGGGGTGTGCGACGTGAACGGTCGGCACACCGTGGGGGTCGGCCACGACTCCGACCGGAGTGCCGATGGTGAAGACCGCATCCACGGTGAATCGTCCGGAGCTGGCGAGCGCCACCCCAATCAATCCGCCCTGTGAGTGTCCCGTGATGACGAGTGGGGTCTCGTGAGTCACGCCGGCTTCGCGAAGGGCGGTTTCGGTGGCCGAGAGGGACCGGGCCTGACCGGTTCGAAGGAAATCCGCATTGGACCCCGCCCACCACGGGTTCTCGGGTCCGGCAGAAAAGTCGGTACCCGCGATGTAGACCTCGAATCGGAGCCCGTCGTCCGAATCGAATCGGTCGATTCGGACCTGATCGTCACCGGTCGGAATACGCATGCTCCGGTCGACGAGAGTGCGAGGGGCAGGGACCGCCGCCACGCGTTTCGTCACCATCATCGGTTCAAAGCGAGGGGGGACGGGCTGGGCCGGTGTGTGTTCGACGACCCACTGGCTGAGGGGTCGTAGCAGGGGCCACGGGGCGCCGGTTGCGATGCGCGAACGCGAAGCTTCGCCCGGATCGATCGTCGAGATGACGCCATCGATGTCGTCTCGCACGTCGGCGATGTCCCTCGCAACACGGTTGAGTTCGTGCCACAGCGCCACTCGCTCGGGGTCGAACTGCAGTCGGCCCGGAGCGCCAATTTCGGACGCCGCCTCATCCAACAACGCCACCGTTCGACGGAGGTCCTCTGACCGCACGACGAGAGCCTCGAGGGTGTATCGAAACGTCCCCGCGGAAACGGATATGGGCGGGATCATCCGCTCGTCCGCAGGCGCAACGACAACACGATGAGTCGGGAGCGAAATTCTTCGGCGATGCCGTCGAATGCGTTTCGAGCGGGGCCTGCCCACCCGCCGCGCGATTGTGACAACACCAACACCGCAATCGCATCGTCCACGAGGTGCTGAGCGGGAGAAGCCGGTTCGCACATCACTCCAGGAGTGTGGGGCATTTTCCGCCCGGCCGCGCGTCGTGACAGTCGAAGGTGGGACGGTGGTGCGAACCCGTGGGTTGGGGAGAAAACTGAGAGAATAGGAGTATGGCCCTCTCCCCTCAGCCGCTCAGCCCGCTCGATGGTCGTTACCACGCGGCGGTGGCCGAAATCGGCGACCATCTGTCCGAGGCGGGACTCAACCGAGCGCGGGTTCACGTCGAGATCGAGTGGATCATTCGGCTCGTCGATGAGGGGCTTTTCGGGGCGACGTTGAGCGCCGACGAGCGGCTCGGACTCCGTGATGTTGCGTCCAATTTCGGTGACGCCGATGTCGCGCGCATCGCCCAGCTCGAAGCGACGACCCAACACGATGTCAAGGCGGTGGAATACCTCGTTCGCGAACACCTCGAAAAGCTGGGTCTGTCGCGACTTGCCGAACTGACCCACTTCGCGTGCACGAGCGAGGACATCAACAATCTGGCGTACGGGATCACCCTCGGTTCCGCGGTCCGCGAGGTGTGGCGACCCGCGATGGTCGCTCTGATGGAGGATTTGACTGCCCTTGCGCGCGCGGAACGGGACACGCCCATGCTGTCCCGCACCCACGGGCAACCCGCGACCCCGACGACGTTCGGAAAAGAAATCGCGGTGTTCGTCCATCGCCTCACCCGCCTTCTCGACTCCATCGACAGCGTGCGATTGTCCGGCAAGTTCTCGGGTGCGACGGGAACCTTTTCCGCCCACGTCGCCGCCGCCCCCGACGTCGACTGGATTCGCGTGTCTCATGACTTCGTTGAGTCGCTCGGGCTCGAATGGAACCCGCTCACGACACAAATCGAATCCCACGACAGTCAGGCGGCGCTCCTCACCCGCATCAGCCACGTGAACCGTGTCCTTCACAACCTCTGTACCGACATGTGGACGTACATCTCGCTCGGCTTCATCACGCAGATTCCCGTCGCCGGCACCACCGGGTCGTCGACGATGCCCCACAAGGTGAACCCGATCCGGTTTGAAAACGCCGAAGCCAACCTCGAAATCGCGTCCGCCCTGGGTGATGCTCTCGCGGCAACTCTTGTGACGTCACGGTTGCAGCGCGACCTCACCGACTCGACCACGCAGCGAAATCTCGGTGTCGCGCTCGGCCATTCACTTCTCGCCGTGACGAATATCCGGCAGGGACTCACGCAGATCGCCGTGGATCACGCCGCGCTGAGCGACGACTTGGGTGCGAACCTCGAGGTTCTCGGCGAGGCAATCCAGACAGTCTTGAGGGCCGAACGAGCGGCCGGCACGACCACTATCGACAATCCCTACGAACTCCTCAAGGAACTCACTCGAGGAAAGCGTCTCACCGAGCAAGGACTCCGAGCGTTCATCGAGGGACTCGAGATGTCCGAGGACGGCAAAGCTCGATTACTCGCTCTGACCCCCGCGACCTACATCGGACACGCATCGAAACTCGTCGATTACCTGCGCTAGTCGTGAGGGTTGTTGTCGGGCTTTGACACCTGCGGGCTCATCGCCAGCACCAACATGGCGAGAGTGATGATGGTCACGACAAACGTCGCACCCCCGAAGATGGACGCCAGGGTCACATCGCGAGTGACCATGAGGACAATACCTCCGACGAAGAATGCGGCGACGGCGGAGAGCCCGACGAGTTCGGCGGGGCGGGTTTTATCGCTTCGAGGCACGGGGTTTCACCTTCGCGGTTGGGGGTGTGGGGAATTTCGCGGTGCGGCGCCGCTTCACGATCACATCCGCCGCAGAGATGAGACCGAATACGCCGGCAATAATCGCCCAGCCACCCGTCAGACCCGCCGCGGTGCGGTCGTTGGTGTCGACGGTGAAATACGCGATTGATAGCCCTACGGCGAGAACGCCCGTCGACCACAGCCAGATTCGGTCGCCTCGCGTAAACGCGCGCGACGTCTCGAACGCAACCAGAGCAACAGACAGAGACAGGGCGGTGGCCGCCGACATTCTGCCCATCACCAAGCCCAACACCGTCATTGCCGCCACGACCACAGTCGCCCAGAGCGCAGCTTTATTCAAGAGCGTGTTGGGTCCATCCCACATCAACACCGACACCGACACAATGATGGTCAGCCAGGTGAGCGATGTGAACGACGTGAGCTCGTAGGTAAAGGTGATCGATATTCCCGCGATGAGCGCAATGATCGAGCGAGCAAAGGGCCGGGCACTGTCTCGAAGTGTGGCGAGCTGTCGCACGGCATTCCCCAGAGTCCCCATGTGACAAGGATACGCGAATCGTTCGTTCGTGAGATGACGTCTAGACCGGTCCCACGTCGCTGAAGCGCGAATAGTGTCCTTCGAAGAGGACCTTGACGTCGCGCATTTCCCCGTTACGGTGTTTCGCGATCAGGATCTCGGCGTCGCTGGTGTTCTGGCCCTGTTCCACCTGTCGTTCGCGATGAAGCAGCAAGACGATATCCGCGTCTTGTTCGAGTGATCCCGATTCGCGAAGGTGGGACAGCAGCGGTCGTTTGTCTTGAGTTTGTTCGGGGCCACGGTTCAACTGGGACAGCGCGACGATGGGTACCTCGAGTTCCTTGGCCAACAGCTTCAGCGCGCGCGAGAATTCCGATACTTCCTGTTGGCGATTCTCGGCCTTTTTCCCACTCGTCAAGAGTTGCAGATAATCGATAATCACGAGCTTGATGCCGCGCTGCGCCTTGAGTCGACGACACTTCGCACGGATCTCGGACAACGTCAGGTTCGGGCTGTCATCGATGTACAGCGGCGTCTCGCCGACCTTCGCTTGGACCGCGTTGAGGCGCTTCCAGGTATCGGCACTCAATTTTTTTTCCTTCCGAATCACCGTCAGAGGCACGGTGGTTTCCGCCGCCAGGAAACGGTGTGTGATTTCGTTCGCGCTCATTTCCAGGGAAAAGAACACGGTGGGCACCTTGGCGTGCAGGGCTGAAGCGCGCGCAATGTCGAGGGCGAGGGTTGACTTTCCGAGTCCGG
>CAMDKN010000059.1 GCA_945901035.1 Gulosibacter massiliensis
CACCCATCCCCAGTCCAATCAGGGCGGCGAACGCCACACTCGCAAACAATGAGCCACCCGTGTCGGGGAGTGCGTCGCGAAGCAGAATTCCCACTCCCAGCGCCGGCACCACTGCACCGAGGAATCGCACAAAGGCCAGAGCCAGAGCCCGCCCGCCGAGTTCGCCGAGCCGCCGTCGAAGCAGTATTCCCATCACGAGTGCTTGAAACAGGATGGTGATGCTCATCGACAGTGCTATTCCGTTGGCGATGTTCTCAACCGGTCCCGTCCCCGCCCACACAGCCCCGAGGACAAAAATTGCCGATTGGGCGAGCTGGACCAGAAACGGTGTCCGCGTGTCCTCGAGCGCAAAAAATATGCGCTGGATAACAAATGCGATTCCGAACGGAACGAGCCCGATCGCGAATAGCGCGATCACACTCGCCATCCCGCCACCCGTCTGCTCGGCGAAAACACCGGCGATATACGCTGAGGTCATCCACAGGACACCCGAACTGATGACCATAAACATCGTTATCCGAGACAACGATTCGCGGAGATCGAACCCCAGCTGTTCCCAGCGCTTATCGCGAATATGAGTGCTCATGCGAGTGAAATACGCGGTTCCGAGGGACACCGTGATGACCGAGTGCGGAAGCATGAAGACGAGCCAACCGAATTTGAGAACCGCGAGACCTGGCTCGTCGTATGCCGTCGCGAGGGAGGCGATATTGCTCTGCGCGACACCGGCGATTTGAGTCACGAGAATCATCCCGAACGTCCAGGCCGCAAGCTTGGTTGCGGTGCCGAGCCCGACACCACGAAAACGAAAGTCCAGACGGAAACGTATCCCTGCGCGACCGAGGAAACCGAACAGCACCACCGACTGCGCCACCACCCCGAGGGTTGCGGTGCCCGCCAGAATTCCGATTTCCGCGCCGCTCCAATCGCTCGCGACCGCGACGTTTCCCGTGAATTGTGCGCCGAACCACAGCATTCCCGCAATCGCAACGACGTTGTTGAGTGCGGGAGTCCAGGTGAAAGGGCCGAATACCCCCTTCGCGTTGAGGACTTCGCCGACGAGACTGTACAGCGCATAGAAGAAGACCTGCGGGAGACACCACCATGCGAAAGCCGTCGCTAGCCCGAGTTCCGCCGGGCCGAATCCGGAACCACTCCCATCATCCGATTGCTGTGTATACAGGCGAACAAGCAGCGGCGCGGCGGCAACCGCGAGAATTGTGACGACCAAGACCACACCCAAGCCGAGCGTCAGCAAGCGATTGATGTAGGCGGCGCCACCGTCGTCGTTCAGCTGGGCCTTGACGATCTGGGGAACAAACACGGAACTCAGGACCCCACCCGCCACAATGACGTAAATGCTGTTGGGGAGTTGGTTGGCGAGAGCGAAGGCGTCTGCCCCCGAGCCGACGAGTCCGACTGTTCGGGCTAACACGACCGCACTGATGAAACCCAAGAAGCGCGACACCACGGTTCCCGAGCCGAGAACCAGAGAAGAGCGTCCGATGCGCTGGTTCACGAGCGGGCCCGTCGGTCGCGAACGGTTCTCACAATTCCAATACTCAAGATTGTCGATACGACCACGATGAATGCGAGGAGGGTTAGACCCTCCCATTCCGCCTGAACATCAATTGCGACATACACGGGTTCGCTGACGGGGACACCGTCGACAGTGGTGAGCGTTGCGCGAAGCGAAGTTTTCCCATTGGCAACGGACACCATTGGCACGGAAACCTGCGCGCTCGCCCCGGCCGGCACCGTGATGGTCTGCTGGGGGTTCGCGATGCTCACAATCCCCGAAACCGCGTTGATCGTGGCGACAACCGTGATGTCGGACGCCGTGGAGTTGGACACGGTGAGGGGAAGTTCGGCGGAGTCGGCGAGGACGGTGAAGTCAGCACCGACCGTGAAGGAGATGAATTCGTCGTAGGTTTCGGACGATCGAACGTAGGAGCGGACGGACGAGGAAAAGCCGTCTTGTCCGACCATCCCCGCCAGGACACAGAAGCGTCGAAGCCGCGGCGTCGAGATGACCGAGGGATCGGCCGCTATCGACGAAACTATTCGATCCAATCGATGTTGACGCGCAAGAATTTGGAGCGCGTCCGGGGGGACGTCGCGAGCGCTAATCTGTCCCACCTCCTCGATTGCCACCGGCCGGAATCGGGTGGCCGCGGGCGGTCCGGCGAAGAGAGCGTCGAGGAATACCGTCGCACGCAGTGCGTCAATGTCGCGCGGATTCCGAGGAAGCGCGATCACCGTGTTACCGCTGGACGTCCGTCGAATTTCGGCAGCGATGGACTGGGGAGAGACGGTGGAGCCTGGTGCGACTGCGGATCGAATCTGATTCGTCGTGTTGGCGGAGAATGTTCCGACCGCATCCGGAAAGGCAACATCATCCACGATCAGGCTGGAAAATCCGAGGGTTCCCAGTCGAGGAAGGCTTCGGTTGGTCCCCGCGCTCCCGGTGGGCCACCCGACGAAGTCGCCCGCGGGGATATCGGAAATCTTGCTGAGCGCGATGGTGGAGACGCGATACGACGCAGCGAACGATGCGAGCACCAGCGGGTCTGCGTTTCCCCACGGAAGATACAGCGGTGCGGCGTCGGTGACCTCGGAAAGCCACGCGGCCACGACCGCCGGGTTGTCATCCCCCAACGCGGTAATGCTCGCGATGATGCGAGAATCCACCGCGATGGTGGCACCGTGTGTGATTGCCGCGGACGACAATTCGTGCCAGATTCCGCCGGGGGTGGTTGCCGCCGTCAGTTCATCCGCTGTCAACAATTCGCTCCCCGACTGAACCGCAACGATCGGCACCACGACGGCGAAGGTTGTGGCTGGCGCCGCCGTGACGGGCGCTGAGGAAAGCCCGATGAGGGACGCGATCACCGCAAAAGTGAGACCGGCGCGAACCCGACCAGCCCTAGTTTTTTCGACGGCGGACATAGCGGCAAGTCTAGACTGAAGCGTTATGGACAGTGTGGCGGACGCAATGGCGAGACTGACAGCGTTGGCGGCGAGCGCAACAGTATCGACTCTTTCGGTCGCGTTCCGCGATGCCGGTTACGAACTCGCTCTCGTGGGCGGACCGGTTCGCGATGCCTTCCTCGGTCGTGACCTCAGCGACCTTGACTTCACCACGAACGCACACCCCGATGAAATCCTGCGGGTGGTCGCTCCGATTTCGACGACGACCTGGGATATTGGCCGAGATTTCGGCACTATCGGCGCACGTGTCGAAAACAACCAGGTCGAAATCACGACCTACCGCAGTGACCTCTACGACGGCGAGACACGAAAGCCGGTTGTTGCGTTTGGGACGCGGATCGAGGACGACCTGTTACGACGGGACTTCACGGTCAACGCCATGGCGCTGGCATTACCCGACTGTACGCTCGTCGATCCGAGCGGCGGATTTGATGATCTTGTCGCCCAGCAGCTTCGAACACCGAATTCGGCGGCACAATCGTTCCGTGACGACCCACTTCGAATGATGCGCGCGGCGAGGTTTGTTTCCCAGCTCGGCTTTGTTCTCGTGGACGAGGCACTCACCGCAATGACCGACATGGCCGAATCAATCGACATGATCAGTGCGGAACGTATCCGCGACGAATTCGTCAAGTTGCTGGGTTCGCACGACCCCGTCCCCGGCCTGCGCACACTCGTCGTCACCGGGTTGATGGACATTTTTCTGCCCGAGTTACCCACCCTGATTCGCGAACACGATGAGCACGGTCGCCACAAGGATGTCTACGAGCACTCGCTCACCGTTCTGACGAAATCGATTGCTCTCGAAAAAGCACGAAACCCGGGGAGCCCTCCGGACATCATCGGACGGTTGGCCGCGATTCTTCACGACATCGGAAAGCCCTCAACCCGAGCCTTTGACTCGGACAAAGTCGTCACGTTCTACGGCCACGACGCGGCGGGAGCCCGGCTGGCGAAAAAGCGCCTCGCCGCACTTCGATTCGACAACGAGACGATTTCGCGAGTGTGTAACCTGATCCGACTTCACCTTCGCTTTTTTGGGTACACCGAAGGGCTCTGGACCGATTCCGCCGTCCGCCGGTATGTGCGTGATGCGGGCGAGGAACTGGAGCGACTTCACATTTTGGTTCGCAGTGACGTCACCACCCGAAGCGAACGGAAACTTGCGCAGATGGACGCGGCCTACAGCAACCTCGAGGAGCGCATCGTCGAGATTCGGGGGCGGGAAGAACTCGATGCGATGCGCCCCGATCTCGACGGGGACCAAATCATGCGGATTCTCGATGTTTTGCCCGGCCGCGTCGTGGGCGAGGCGCGCACCTTTCTCATGGAACTGCGGCTCGACGAGGGGCCGCTCGGCGAAGTCGAGGCGGAAAAACGGCTCCGCGCGTGGGCCGCCGGGCGCGAATTGTCCTGAACCCGGGTTTCGGCTAGTGTTGGAGGGTTGCCCTAAGGGTGACACGCACCAGATGCACAACCCTCCTGCTACAGAAATTCTGTAGCCGCTGAGTCCAAAGGAGGTGGGTTACGTCATGCATCCCTACGAAATAATGGTGATTCTCGACCCCGAGGTCGAAGAGCGCACCGTACAACCGACGCTCGAGCGATTCCTGAGCGTCATCACGAACGGGGGAGGTTCCGTCGACAGTCTCGACATCTGGGGCCGCCGCCGCTTGTCCTACGAGATTCAAAAGAAGTCCGAGGGCATTTATGCCGTCGCCAACTTCACCGCTGACCCCGCGACGACGCGCGAGTTGGAGCGTCAGCTTCGACTCAACGAGTCGATCATGCGGACCAAGGTTCTTCGCGCCGATGAGGCCGTTGCCCGGATTGCCTCTCAGGTGATCGAAGCAGCGGAGGCCGCACAGCGCGCCGAAGCGGTAGTCGAGTAAGCATCATGGCGAACGACACAATCATCACCGTCGTCGGCAACCTCACTGCCGACCCCGAGATGCGCTACACCCAAAACGGTGTCGCGGTCGCGAACTTCACCATCGCGTCGACTCCCAAGACCTTCGACCGCGCGACCAACGAGTGGAAAGACGGCGAAGCGCTGTTCCTTCGCGCGAGTGTGTGGCGCGAGTTTGCCGAGCACGTTGCGTCGTCCCTGACCAAGGGATCGCGTGTCGTTGCAACCGGTCGCCTGCGCCAGCGTTCCTTCGAAACGAAGGAAGGCGAAAAGCGCACGTCGATTGAACTCGAGGTTGACGAAATCGGCCCGTCGTTGCGTTACGCAACCGCTGCAGTGACCCGAGCGCCCAGCGCCGGACCGGGCGCATCCGCCGGCAACGGCGCGTGGTCGCCACCGGTGGCTGGAAACGATTGGGCTGCACCCGCAGCAACGCCCGTAACCGGCCCCGACTCCACTGGTGTCGCCGGTGGCGATGCGTGGGGCGCAGGTCCCAGCGAGCCGTCAACCGACGAAGCTCCGTTCTAACTAACTCTTCACGAAAAGGAATCACACCATGGCAGGAAAGGCAACCGGCGACCGCCGTAAGCCACGCGTGGGCAAGGGCGCTAAGGCACTCCCCCCGGCAAAGGCAATCCGCGTTGACGTCATTGACTACAAAGACGTCGCGACCCTTCGCAAGTTCATCTCAGACCGCGGCAAGATTCGCTCGCGTCGCATCACGGGCGTGTCCGTCCAAGAGCAGCGGCTCATCGCTCGCGCGGTGAAGAACGCCCGCGAAATGGCGCTTCTTCCCTATGCCGGCGCAGGCCGTTAAGGATTACGACAATGGCAAAACTCATTCTCACCCACGAGGTCACCGGCCTCGGCTCTGCCGGGGACGTCGTCGACGTCAAAAACGGCTACGCGCGTAACTACCTCGTCCCGCAAGGCCTCGCAATTCTGTGGAGCCGCGGCGGCGAAAAGCAAGTGACCGACATCAAGCAGGCGCGCACCGTTCGTGCACTCGCGTCGCTGGACGAAGCACAGGCACTCAAGGCCACGCTCGAGAGCGTCACGATCACGGTCAAGGCATCCGCCGGCTCCGAGGGTCGCCTCTTTGGTTCGGTCAAGACGGCAGACATCGCGGCTGCGGTTGCGGAAGCCGGTCTCGGTGACATCGACAAGCGCACCATCGAAATCGCCACGGCAATCAAGTCGACGGGAGCCTATTCGGCAACGGTTCGTCTTCACGACGGCGTGTCGGCGACTCTCGCCCTCACGGTGGTTGCTCGCAAGTAACCCCGAATTCGCGAATTCAGCGCTCGTCATCGGCTTCGATGGCGGGCGCTGATTTTACTAAATTCGAAAAAACAGTGTGGAAAAGTTCAAGGTTCAACCTAAACTCTAAACAACTTTACGAACACCCGATTTTCAGTTAAAAAGTGCGGTCAGAGGTGCTTTCGAGAAGCACGACGAGCCGGTTATCCACAGTTATCCCCATGAACTCCACAGCATCAACGGCGTGTTTCACACGTTATCTACATCGTTATCCACAGCCCTTCTTGCGTCAACGGCAGGACGAAAGTAGCGTTCTGAAAGTCTGCGTGGCGTGGCGCCATCCGATGTCGCACCTCGCGCGCATACTGAAAGTTCCGAAAAGCACTATTGAGGGGAAGAGGATCGCTGATGGCCGGACCGAAGCTCGAATTGGTCCCCGCGGGGACGGGAGATGCGCGCGTCCCACCGAACGACCAAGCCGCCGAAATGAGCACGCTTGGCGGCATGCTGCTCTCGAAAGATGCGGCTGCGGTCGTCCTCGAAATGCTGACGGGCGAGGACTTTTATTACCCCAAACACGAAATCATTTTTTCGGCAATCAACACGGTGTTCGGGCGGGCAGAGCCCATCGATGTCATCATGATCACGGAACAGCTGACGCGCGAAGGAAACCTCGCCAAAGTCGGCGGAGCCAGCTACTTGCACACCCTGGAATCGTCGGTCCCGACGGCCGCCAACGCCAGCTATTACGCGGGGATCGTCGCGGACAAATCCGTTCTTCGCAAGCTAGTTCAGTCAGGAACGCGCATTACACAGTTGGGCTATGCCGCGGAGGGCGAACCGTCCGAACTGGTCAACGAAGCCCAGATGGACATTTTTGCGATTGGCCGGGCGTCGGGTGCACAGGACGCCCTCGCGCTCTCAGACTCCGTCAAGTTTGCACTCGACGAACTGGAGATGCGAGAAAAGGAGCCCGACCGGGGAATTGATGTTCCTACCGGCTTCCGCGAACTAGACGAAGTCACCAACGGACTTCAGCCGGGACAGCTCATTCTCATCGCGGCGCGACCCGGACTCGGAAAGTCAACCCTCGCCCTCGACATTGCGCGCGCTTCAGCCCTGCACGCCAAGGTGCCCACCGTGTTCTTTTCCCTGGAAATGAGCGCGAACGAAATCACACACCGTTTCCTGGCGGCGGAAACCACCGTCCCGCTCACCGTGATTCGGAAGGGCAAAAAACTGAGTGCCGATACCTGGAAGCGCCTCAACTCGGTCCAAGCGCGAGTCGGCGAGACGCCGCTGTACATCGATGACAGCCCGAACCTGACGTTGTCCGAGATCCGTGCGAAGTGTCGTCGACTCAAGGCGCAGCGCGGCATCAAGCTCGTCATTATTGATTATCTGCAACTCTTGACGAGTGGGAAAAAGGCCGAGAACCGCCAGCAGGAAGTGTCGGAATTCTCGCGCGCGCTGAAA
The DNA here is from genome assembly GCA_945901035.1 of Gulosibacter massiliensis. Lineage (GTDB taxonomy): Bacteria > Actinomycetota > Actinomycetes > Actinomycetales > Microbacteriaceae > MWH-TA3. The sequence goes on from CAMDKN010000059.1 coordinate 7,637, forward strand.
CTGCTGGCCAAGGAACTCGAGGTACCCATC
>CAMDKN010000060.1 GCA_945901035.1 Gulosibacter massiliensis
CGACCCCGATGCCAACCGCTGGGCCGTGGACGGCGCCACCATCGTGGGTATCGGTGTGAAGCCATTCGCCGTCGCCGATGGTCTGACCGAGATCACCGGGGCACTGGAACCCGACGCACTGGTCATTTCGGTTGCGGCCGGAATCACGACGGCAACGATGGACAAGATTGTTCCCAACCCGGTTGTCCGGTCTATGCCGAACACCCCCGCGCTGGTGGGCAAGGGCGTCACCGGAATCGCGGGCGGATCGCGCGCGACCCCCGACCACCTCGCTCGGGCGCGGTCTCTGTTCGAGAGCGTGGGCTGGGTGCTCGAACTTCCCGAGGATCAAATCGACGCGCTGAGCACGATCTCGGGCTCCGGGCCGGCGTACGTTTTCCACGCGATGGAGCAGTGGACGGCGGCGGCCCGCGAACTCGGATTTTCCGAAGACGATGCCCGCAGCCTCGTCGAGAAAACGTTCGCGGGGGCAACCGCACTGTTGGACGCATCCGATGTCGGACCGGCGGAACTGCGCCGGCGGGTGACGAGCCCCAATGGCACGACGGAACGCGCGATCGCGGTTTTGGACGACGCCCACCTTCACGATGTTTATGCCGCGGCCGCGAACGCGGCGCTCGCCCGTGCCCGCGAAATCGCTCGGGAACTCGGCAGTTAGATTCTCAGTCGATTTAACGACGGACACTCGAACCCACAAGTCACGCTAGACTTCACGTTATTGTTCATTTGCCGACCGTTCGGTTGGCTCAGGTAAAGGTGTCCCATGGGTTCCGTTATTAAGAAGCGCCGCAAGCGCATGGCGAAGAAGAAGCACCGCAAGTTGCTTCGCAAGACTCGCCACCAGCGTCGCAACAAGAAGTAGCCGTTCGAGAGAACCGTGAACCGTCTGACTGTCGAATTGATGGGGAAGCCCGGTTGTCATCTGTGTGACGATGCACGGGTGATTGTGAACTCGGTGCTTCAGGATTTTTCGCAGGCCGAATTGATTGAGCACAACATTCTCGACGACGCAGAGATGTTCGAATCTCTCAAGGACGACATCCCCGTCGTTCTCATCAACGGCGAGCGTCATTCCCAATGGCGTGTGGACGAAGACTCGTTTCGATCCGCATTGACCGAGGAACTCGCGTGATTCGCCACACCGTCGTGTGGAAACTCGTCGACCACTCCGCCGCAGAACGCGAGGCGGTCATGGCTCGGTTCGGCGAGGAACTCCGGGGGCTGGTGGGAGTCGTCCCCGGGCTGGTCAGCGTTTCGCTCACGCCCGACGTGGGGGACACCCCGGGGAACTTCGATGTGTCGCTCATCTCGGTCCATGAATCGCGCGAGGCGCTCGCGGTCTATCAATCGCACCCCGCCCACGTCGCAATCAGCGAATGGTGGAGCGCATTTGTCGCCCAACGCGGAGCGGTCGACAGCGAGATTTAGATGTGTGGCCGGTATGCGTCAACCCTGAGCGGTGAGGAACTGGGTCGCTACTTTCACGCCGACGAAATCCCCGACGTCGAGATGCGCCCGTCGTGGAACATTCCCCCGACCGCCGACGTCCCGATCGTTGTGGAAAAGCGCGACGACCGAGCGCGGTTCGTCACCACCGCCCGATGGTCTCTCGTTCCCCCGTTCGCGGACAGCCTCACCCTCAAATACCCCACGTTCAATGCCCGCAGCGAAACCGTGACCGAGAAACCGACGTTCCGCGGTTCCGTCGGGCATCAACGGGCACTCCTTCCCGCCGACGCCTATTTCGAGTGGCGGACCGACGGAAAGGTGAAAACTCCGCACGCGGTCACCTCGCCGGCCGGGGAACTCGCCTTCGCCGGCCTGTATTCGTGGTGGCGAGCCAACCCCGACAGCGAGTGGGTTCTCACCGCCACGATTCTGACGATGGCCGCCCCAGAACCCATCGCGTGGCTCCACGATCGCACGCCCGTCGTCCTCGGCCCCGACGACTGGGACTGGTGGCTGAATCGCGACAGCACCGCTGACCAGCGGTTCATCGACGATGCGGTGACGCGGGCGCAGCCGTTCGCCGAAGCCCTTGTCGCCCACGAGGTTGCGCCCCTCGCGGGAAACGGTCCGCACCTGCTCTACCCCGTCTAACCCGTCCGTTTGTAGACTGACGTCATGTCCGTGAACCCCGAATTGGTGGGCCGTGAGTTTCCGCCCGTCGGCCCGTACCTCGTTGGCCGCGAAAAAGTACGCGAGTTCGCGCTCGCGGTGCTCGCAACCAACCCGATCTACCTCGATGTCACGTCGGCCCGTGCCGCCGGTCTCGCCGATGTGGTCGCACCGCCGACGTTCCCCGTTGTGGTGCAGGAACTGACTCTCGCGCAGCTCCTCGCCGAACCCGACGCCAACATCGATTTCACCCGCGTTGTTCACGGTGACCAGCGCTTTTCGTTCAGTCGCGACATCGTCGCCGGAGACGAACTGATGGCGACTCTCTCGGTCACCAGCGTCAAGACGCTGGGGGGACATTCGATGGTGACGTCCGAAAGCGTGATGACCGATACAACCGGTGCCCACGTCGTAACTGCGACATCGACCCTCGTCGTCCGAGGGGATGAATAAGACATGACCGCGGGACTCACCGTCGGCGAAACCGTCGCCACCACGACCGTCCACCTCGACCGCACGTCGCTCGTGCGCTATGCCGGGGCGAGCGGTGATTTCAATCCCATCCATTTTCGCGACGACATCGCGCAATCGGTTGGACTGCCGGGGGTTCTCGCTCACGGGATGCTGACAATGGGCCTTGCGATTCAACCCGTCCTCGAATTCCTCGGAACGAAAGGCCGAGTCATCGACTACGGCGTTCGTTTCACACGGCCTGTTCTCGTCGACGCCATCGCCGGCGCGGACGTGACGACAGCCGTGGTGGTCGGTGCCGTGATGGACGACGCCGTACGCTTCGACCTCACCGTCACCTACGACGGAAGCACGGTGCTCGGCAAGGCGCAGGTTCAGGTCGTTTTTGACTAACGCCGCCGACTTCCGCGACCTCACCACCCTTCGCGTGGGTGGTGCAATTGCCGATTTTCGCGAGCCGTCAACCCGCGGCGAATTGATCGACACGTTTCGTGAAGTCAGTTCGTCACGTCAACCCTGGTTCCTCCTCGGCGGCGGGTCCAACATCGTGGTGTCGGACGAACCCTTCAGCGCCACCGTCATCCGAGTCGCAACCCGCGGAATCGATCGCTTCGATGACGGTGACCGCGTTCTCGTCACCGCTCAGGCGGGCGAGTCGTGGGACGCCCTGGTGTCCTGGACCGTCGAGAACGGTTTGGCAGGTCTCGAAGCGCTCAGCGGTATCCCGGGAACGGTCGGCGGGGCACCAATCCAAAACATCGGTGCTTATGGCGTCGAACTTTCGGACACCGTCGAGTCGCTGCAGTTCCTGCCAGCGGGTGAAACCGAGGTTGTGACTCTGCGCTCGGACGCGTTGTCATTCGGTTATCGCCGCTCATCCCTCCAAACCGGACTGACGGGACTCGTGATTTCGGTGACGTTCGCGCTCACCCCCGCCACCGAGTCGGCACCCATTCGTTTCGACCAACTCGCCCGCGCCCTCGATGTTCCGCTCGGTTCGTCGGTGGCTCTCGCCGAGGTTCGCCGCTCGGTCCTCGAACTGCGCGCGAGCAAGGGGATGGTGGTGAGCGACGACCCCGACTCGGTGAGCGTTGGGTCGTTTTTCACGAACCCCGTCGTTCCCGCCTCGATCGCTCGGGCATTGCCGCCCGGCGCTCCGCGGTTTCCGCTCGAACCACAACGGTCCGAAACGGTCGTGCCGCTCGGGGTGACGCCCGAGTTCCCCAATTTCGATGCCGCTCCGGGTGACGTGAAATTGAGTGCCGCGTGGCTCATCGAGAACTCGGGCATTCCGAAAGGGTTCGCCTTGTCCGGCAGCAACGCCGCGATCTCGAGCAAACACACGCTCGCGATCATCAATCGCGGGGGCGCCACCGCCGACGAGGTGCTGGAACTCGCGCGCTACATCACCATCCGGGTGCACGACGCTTTCGGCGTGATGCTCGAACCCGAACCGACGATGATCGGGTTCGACTAGGCGAAGAGCTTCTGGAGTCGCTGAATGCCCTCGAGCAGTTCGTCGTCACCGAGCGCATAGGCAAATCGCAGATAGCCACTCGGCCCAAACGCTTCACCGGGAACAACGGCTACTTCGGCGACGTCGAGGATGTAATCCGCGAGTTGAAGAGTCGTGTCGATCCGCTGCCCACCCCAGTCGCGACCGAGCAACGCGGTCACGTCGGCGTAGACGTAGAACGCTCCACCGGGCTCGGGGACAACAAATCCCGCAATCTTCGACAGTTCCGCGATCATGATTTCGCGCCGACGGGCGAACGCCTTTTTCATGTCGTCGACCACTGATTGGTCTCCGTTCAACGCGGCGATGGCCGCCCGCTGCGAGATGTTGGAGACGTTGCTCGACAGGTGAGATTGCAGGTTCGCCGAAGCGGCCGTGACGTCCGCGGGGGACACCATCCACCCGAGCCGCCAGCCCGTCATTGCGTAGGTCTTGGCGACGCCGTTGACCAGGATGGTCTGGTTTGCGAGTTCGGGGACCGCTTCGAGGATCGACACCGCGTGGTCGCCGTCGTAGACCAGGTTTTGGTAAATCTCGTCCGAAATAACCCACAGACCGTGTTCCAGAGCCCACTGGCCGATCGCACGCGTCTGTTCCGCGTCGTAGACCGCTCCCGTCGGGTTTGATGGCGACACAAACAGCAAAATCTTGGTGCGAGGGGTCCGCACGGCCTCGAGTTGTTCGACGGTGACGCGGTAACCCGTGTCCGCTCCCGCGAAGACGTCGACCGCGACACCGCCGGCAAGAGCAATCACCTCGGGGTAGGTGGTCCAGAACGGGGTGGGCACGATGACCTCGTCACCCTCGTCGAGCAACGCCTGGAACGCTTGGTACACCGCCTGCTTGCCGCCGTTCGTGACGATGACCTGGGAGGCCGACACGGCGATACCCGAGTCGCGCCGCGTTTTCTGGGCGATTGCTTCGCGCAGTTCCGGCAGACCGGCCGCGGGCGTATAGCGATGGTTCTTGGGGTCGATGACCGCGGCAACCGCCGCTTCGACGATGTGTTCGGGGGTCGCAAAGTCGGGCTCACCGGCCCCGTAAGAGATGATCGGGCGCCCCTCGGCTTTGAGCGCCTTGGCTTTTGCGTCGACCTTGAGGGTGGCGCTTTCGGCGATTGCGCCGACGCGCTTCGATACTCGTTTTTTCGGTTCCGTCACACCACCAGAATAGACGGGTGAAGGCTCTGCCACCTCGCTTTGGAGAATGGGCTCGGCTGGCATACACTTGGGATTTGGTGCTCAACACCATCGTTCGTCGTGCCGTCGTGGGACTTCGTCCGGCGGATGCCACGCACAGGGCGGTGGCTCAATTGGTAGAGCAGCGGTCTCCAAAACCGCAGGTTGCAGGTTCGAGTCCTGTCCGCCCTGCGAATGTCGGTCCACCGACATCCACAACAAACCGAAAGGCAACACCGTGACTGACGAAATCACTCCCGGCTCCGTCGCTGCGGGCGGCGAACGGAAAAAGAGCGTTTTCGGACGCCTCGCGCAGTTCCTGGGCGAGGTTGTCATCGAACTTCGCAAGGTTGTCACCCCGACCCGCAAAGAACTGATCACCTATACGTCGGTCGTGTTGGTGTTCGTCATCATCATGATGGCCATCATTTCGAGCCTCGACATCGTGATCGGGCTCTTGATTGGAATGATTTTTGGCAACGGCCCACTTCCGTGGGAAAACTAACGAATTAAGGATCAACTCTCGTGACGGAAAACCACACTGACGACACTGACCTGTCGACAACCACCGATGACGCCGAGCTCGACGAGGAGCTCGACGTTCTCGAAGAAACCGCAGACCCCGAAGCCGACGCGGTCGTTGACGCCGAGCCCGAAGAAGATCCGTACGCCGATTTCAAAAAGGAACTTCGCCGCAAGCCGGGAAACTGGTACGTCGTGCACTCGTATGCGGGTTACGAGAAGAAGGTCAAGACCAACATCGAGAACCGCGTCATCGCGATGAACATGCAGGACGACATCTACGAGGTCGCTGTACCCCTCGAAGACATCGTCGACATCAAGAACGGCCAGCGCAAGCTCGTCACTCGCGTTCGCGTCCCGTCGTATGTTCTGGTGCGGATGACGCTGAACGAGAACTCGTGGTCGACCGTTCGCCACACTCCCGGAGTCACCGGGTTCGTCGGGAACGCACACAACCCGATTCCGCTGTCGTTCCAGGACGCTTTCGACATGCTCAAGACGGAAGCCCCGATCGAGGGTGCCCGTTCCGCTGGCGGACTCAAGACGTCGGGTCAGCGCGAAATGACCGTGACCACCGATTTCGAAGTCAACGAAACGGTCGGCATCAAGGAAGGCGCTTTCGCCGGACTTCAGGGCACGATTCACGAGATTCACCTCGACACCGGCAAGGTTTCGGTCTTCATCAACGTCTTCGGACGTGACACGGCGGTCGAATTCACGTTCGGCCAAATCGAAAAGCAGTAGCCAGAATTACCACCCGTCGCACAGGGCGCCGGCGTGGGAGCGCGTGACACCCGTCACGCACGACAGTAAGGAAAGAAAATGGCAGCAAAGAAGAAGGTCACCGGCCTCATCAAGCTCCAGATCCAGGCTGGCGCGGCTAACCCCGCTCCGCCCATCGGTCCGGCGCTCGGTCAGCACGGTGTCAACATCATGGAATTCTGCACCGCGTACAACAACGCAACGCAGGACAAGCGTGGAAACGTTATTCCCGTCGAAATCACGGTGTACGAGGACCGCTCGTTCACGTTCATCCTCAAGACGCCTCCCGCAGCTGAGCTCATCAAGAAGGCTGCCGGAGTCGCCAAGGGATCGTCGACGCCGCACACGGTCAAGGTCGCGAAGCTGACCAAAGAACAGCTGCGGTCGATCGCCGAGCAAAAGCAGGTTGACCTCAACGCCAACGACGTCGAGGCTGCCGAGAAAATCATCGCCGGCACCGCCCGCTCCATGGGCATCACGGTCGAATAACACCAACTTTCCACCAGCGGGAGAGCCGCCAGGCTCACGTTCACCGCGATTCTCTGAAGGAGAAAACACATCATGGCTAAGAAATCCAAGGCGTACAACGCCGCCGTCGCCCTTCTCGAAGAGGGCAAGTTCTATTCGCCGGTCGAAGCGGTTGACATCGCCAAGCAGACCGGTTCGGCAAAGTTCAACTCGACCGTCGAGGTCGCGCTGAAGTTGGCCGTCGACCCTCGTAAGTCTGACCAGATGGTTCGTGGAACCGTCATGCTGCCTCACGGGACCGGCAAGACCGCGCGCGTTATCGTTTTCGCGACGGGACCCGCGGCCGAAGCGGCACTCGCCGCTGGTGCGGACGAGGTCGGTGGTGTTGAACTCATCGACAAGGTTGCTGGTGGTTACACGGCCTTCGATGCAGCCGTTTCGACCCCCGAGCTCATGGGTCAGGTCGGTCGTCTCGGAAAGGTCCTCGGACCGCGAAACCTCATGCCGAACCCCAAGACCGGGACGGTCACACCGGACCCGGCAAAAGCTGTGACCGAGATCAAGGGCGGAAAAATCGAGTTCC
>CAMDKN010000061.1 GCA_945901035.1 Gulosibacter massiliensis
TTGATGACCGTTGCTACGGGTAACGACCACGTGCGTCTTGCAGTTCAGCACGCTGTTGCCCTCGCAACCGGTGGTGTCGTTCCTACGGCTACCTCCTTCGCCGGACCGGTGTTCGAAGACTCCACGTCAACGGACAAGCCAGTTCAGTGCAACCGCGACATCGACCCCTGGACCTTCCTCTCAGCACAGCTGAGCGGCGAGGACCAGCAGGCGTTGCTCGGTCAGTAGTCCGGTAACACAGTAGTAAAGCGCTGGGTCGGCTTAGAGATAAGTCGGCCCAGCGCACCATCTCAACAAACTGAAATATCAGGAGAAGCAGAGTGGCTCAGAACAAATCGGACACCGTGGTGATGGAACTGCGGGGGATCTCCAAGGACTACTCGGGTGTTCCCGCCCTCACCGATGTGAGTCTGCAGATCAAGGCGGGGGAAGTCCACGCTCTGCTTGGCGAAAACGGTGCCGGCAAGTCGACCCTGATGAATGTCGCCACGGGAACAGTCGTTCCGTCGAAAGGCGATCTCATTGTTCACGGAGAGCGTTACGACGCCCTGACGCCAGCACTGGCGACCAAACTCGGAATTGCCATCGTCCACCAACACCCTGCCGTGTTGAACGACCTCACCGTCCTCGAGAATTTGCAGGTTGCTCTGCCCAGTTCCGTTTTCGCCGGTCGTGCTGCCGAATCAGTCGGAGCAGAGCTGCTGGAACGGGTGGGACTCAAGATTTCGCTGAACCTTCGTGTCGAAGATCTGACGATTGCACAAAAGCATTTGCTCGAGATCGCGAAGGCACTGGCCACCTCGCCAACGATTTTGGTTCTTGACGAGCCGACCGCTGCGCTCGGTCAAGACTCCGTCGAACTTCTCTTCCAGCTCATCGCTAAGGAAATCGCCAAGAAAACCGCAGTGATTTACATCACCCACCGTCTTGCGGAGGTTCGCCAACTGGCAAATATCGTCACGGTGTTGCGCGACGGATTGCTCAGGGGTACGTCGCCGATCAACAAAATCACCGATGCCGAGTTGCTCGCCCAGATTATCGGACGCGAACTCAAATCGACGTTCCCGGCCAAGCGGAAGACGCCGTCCGGTGTCAAGCCCAATCTTGTCGTCACGAATCTCTCGGGAAATGGTTTCACCGATGTGAGTATCGAGGCCTACCCGGGTCAGATTATCGGTATCGCCGGCGTGATCGGAAACGGCCAGTCGCAGTTCTTGAAGGCGTTGTCGGGTCAGGCGGAATTCACGGGTTCCATCGAAATCAACGGTGAAACAAAGACGTCCCGACAACTGAACGGCAAGGCGGCGCTCATGCCCGCCGACCGTCAGCGGGAAGGCGTGATGATGCGCATGTCGGTCCGAGAAAACTCGGCACTGTCGTCACTCCAGAAATTCAAGCTTTTCGGGCTCCTGAGCCGAAAAAAGGAAGTCAACGAGGTTCACGAATCGCTCAGCGCACTGTCCATCAAGGCACCGAGCCTCGAAGCACCGGTTTCCGCGCTGTCGGGCGGAAACCAGCAGAAGGTCGTCATGGCGCGAGCGTTGCTCTCGGATCCGGTCATGATTCTCGCCGACGAGCCCACCCAGGGAGTGGACGTTGGCGCTCGTCTGGAACTGTACGAAATCCTGCGGCAGGCTTCCGCGGACGGAATCCCCGTCGTCGTTGCGTCATCGGACGCGAAAGAGCTCGAAGGGCTGTGCGACACCGTTTACGTGTTATCCCGTGGGCAGGTGGTCAAGACCCTGCACGACGGTGAAAACCGCGAAGAGGAAATGATCAAGGCGGCCGTGACGTCGACAACGCGGGTGATTCGACTCGAACGCGAAGAGCGCGAACAGAAGTTGGGCAACGAGACGTTTGTCGAAAAGTTCCGCAGGTTCATGCGGGGCGACTACGCGCCGCCCGTCATGCTCGCCGTGGTCATGCTCGCCGTGGCCGCCATCATCTTGCCGCGGAGCGCAACCTACCTGGGCGACTTCAACATCAAATCGATGCTGCTCTTGGTCAGCGCACTCGCCTTTGTCGCGATAGGTCAAACGACGGTCATGATGACCGGTGGAATTGACCTGTCGACCGGTCCACTCGCGGGATTCTTGGTGGTGATCGCGTCCTTCTACTTCAATGACGATTCACCCCTGACCGCAATTCTCATGGGACTTGCAACAATGGCGTTGGTGGCGGCGCTCGTCGGCTTGATAAACAGTTCGCTGATCAGGTTTGTCAAATTCACGGCAATTGCGGCGACCCTCACGACGTACATCGCGATCGGTGGATTCGCCTTCATCTTGCGCCCCGAGCCCGGCGGCTTGGTGAGCAGGGCGATTGCCGACGCTCTCAAGTCGACCCTCGGTCCGATTCCCTACGTGTTCATCGCCGCGGTTATTGCCGCAGTCGGTATGGAGTATTTGCTTCGCCGGTCGCGTTGGGGTTGGCGTTTGCGCGCCGTCGGGTCCAACGAAGAGTCGGCCCGCCAAATCGGAATCAACATCAACCGGTCAATCATCGGGGCGTACGTGATTTCCTCGTTGTTCGTATTCTTGGGGTCGATTCTGTTGACAGTTCAACTGGGGATTGGCGACGCGACTCAGGGTGTGACCTATACCCTCACCAGCATCACCGCGGTGGTTCTCGGCGGTACCTCGTTGCTGGGTGGTCGAGGAACGTACATCGGAACATTGATGGGCTCCGTATTGCTGATTCAGGTACTCAACGCGACAGTGTTCCTCGATCTCGACCAAAAATGGCAGTACTGGCTCCAGGCCGGACTGATCCTGATTGCCGCAATCGTGTACAGCGTCGCCCGAACCAGAAAAGTGAAACTCAAAAAGGCGTAGCCGCCGGCGAGAGGCTACGAAAGCTTTCGTTGACGAGTCAGTTCGGCAATCGCAGACCAATCAAGGTCGGTTAGGTCAGGGTCGTCGATTGCTCGTTCGAAGAGTTCGTGCAGGACGGAGGCGACCGGAAGCGTGAGCCCCACATCCGCTGCGGCGTCTTCAATCAACTTGACGTCTTTCAGCCCCATCGTCATCGAGAATCCGGGAGGGGTGTACGCGCGGTTCACAATCATGGGCCCATAACCCGCGTAAGCGGAACCCGTGAAGGCCGTGTGAGTCAGAATCTCCATAAAGGTGTTGGGGTCGACACCAGCGGATTCCACCAAAGCGACGGACTCCCCAATCGCCTGCAGCGCGTGGATCAGATTGTAATTGACCCCGAGCTTCACCACATTGGATTGACCGTGGTGTTCTCCCACGTTCCACAACTGTGCCGACACCTTGTCAAAGATCCCGCGGGCGGCCTCAATGTCTTTCGCGTTGCCCGCGGCAACAATCAAGAGCTTTCCGTTGGTAATGGCGATCGGTCGGCCCAGCACAGGCGCCGCAATGTACCCCACCCCGTGACTGCTGTGCCGCGCAGCGAGAGTCTCGGCCGCGGCCGGGCTCACCGTGGACATGTTGATGTGGATTGTTCCGGGCTTTGCCTCGGTGAGGTTTTCGTCGCTGAAAACCTCGAGTGCGGCCACATCGTTACTGAGCAACGAAAGGACGAAATCATTGTTCAATGCATCGTTCAACGAGGTTTGATGCGCGCCTTTGGCCAGAAGGTCCGAGACGTCTTTCGTCGACCGATTCCAGAAATCGAGATCGAAACCCTGATCGAGCAAACGATGCGCCATAGCGGTGCCCATTGAGCCCAAGCCGATGAGCGAAACACGAGACTTTTCGGACACGGCTTATCCCATCAATTCGTTACGAACGAACTCAAGTTCTCGACTGACGTATTCGATGATGTCGCCCGTCTTCAGTTCCGGCGGCAAAACATCCCACGTGTAGGTTTCGATCTCCAGGTGGTCCGAGAGCGGTGTGGCGCGGTGCATCGTGAGAGCTTCTTGGACTCCAAACCGAGTGGTTCGAAATGGTCCCAGTTCCTCGAGGAACACGGGGACATGGAAATGTGTGCGCATTTCGCTGGGAACCGGATTCGCTTCGTAGGCATCCAGTGCTTCCCCGAGGTTGAGGAACTTCGTGATCGTGCCATTTTGTTTGAGCGACGTCTGGCTGAGGTAAATGGTGTCGGTGAAACGCCGCAGCTCGGGAATCTTGTCGTGGGTCAGTTCTTCAACCCACAGCGACGACGCTTCTTGAAGTTTGAAGATGGGAATTCCCGCCTCCACAATCTTCCCGAGTGACTCCGTGATGTTCTCAAAACCGACCGACTGGTGACCGATGTCGAACACAATTCCGAGATAACGACGAATCGCTCCTTCGGCTTCACTGACGGGGATGCGGGCGACCTCCGCCAGTTCACGTATTCCGGCCGGCGAATAAACACGATTCGTGAACCATTCCAGTGTTTCGTCGGTGGTTTCGAGATAGCACGCCGGCTCTGGCTCGATGGCCAGTTTCACTCGTCGTCCCGTTCGATGCTCCAATTCGTAGAGGTGGGCAACTACTCGAAATACATTGTGAGTGAACGCCGCGATGTACGCCTCTCCCGCAACATTCGGTTTGAACGCGAGCGGAGCGGTCTGAATCGACGGGTTGACGTGTGCCGGCGAAATCTCGGCCAAAATGTCGGCGACCGAGTTGGTGTAATTGACGCGATCGTCGGTTGTCCAGTCCGGTTCGTACACCCGCTCCATGACAATCTCGCCCTTGAACGACCCGTAGGGGAACGCGTTCACGGTGTACACGTACAGGTCCTCCGACGCGAGGAATTCGGCCAATGACGTGCGTTCTTCTTGGCTATCCGTGAGGGTCTTGGCGGACGACGCCGAAATGCGAAGCGACACCGCGAAAGGGGCGTTCGGGGAGACGCGCTTTTTGATCTGCGGGACAAACTCCCGAAGACTGGCGTTCATTTCCGCCCACGTGTCACCGAGGTGCACCAGGGTCGAATAGCTGAGGTGCCCCAAACCATTGTCGAGTTTCATGACGCCTTCCCAGATTGTCGTTAAACCCAGTTTATGTGCAGTTACACTAAACACGAAGCGGAAAATTTACCACTTTCTGCCCGATTCATACAGAAATAATGAATCTTTGCCCACCACTCTGTAAGGTATTTGTAAAGTACCCCCGTGTTTCCAACTCACGAGAGAAGACTGGATGCATTTCGCAATTGGTGAAGAACTTCGCCGAGTTCGTCTTTCGCGCAAATTGAGCCTGAGAAACGTGGCTTCTGCTGTCGGCGTGTCCGCCAGCCTCCTTTCCCAAGTGGAGACGGGCAAGACGCAGCCATCGGTATCAACTCTGTACGCTCTGGTGAACCACCTCGGGGTTTCCCTCGACGGGTTGATGAGGGGAATCAGCCAGTCCGACGGCACGGCATCCGATGGCTCCGTTTACGAGGATGGACACCACGGAATTGTGCAGCGCCGCAGCGAGAATCCCATCATCGAAATGGAAAACGGTGTGGTGTGGGAGCGTTTGGCCGACGGTGGGCGCGACGACGCTGATCCGCTCATGGTGACCTACGAACCCGGCAGTTCAAGTTCAGTCGAGGGCAAGATGATGCGCCACGACGCTCTCGAGTACGGATTGATTATCGAAGGCACGTTGACTCTGCGGATTGAAGATGAGGTGTACGAGATTTACCCGGGCGATTCGTTTAGTTTCGATGCCAATCGTTTGCATTTGTTCGAAAACAACTCGGCAAAGCCCGCACGGGGAATTTGGTTCGTGATTGGCAACAAGCACGCCACGAGTCTGGACCTCAGCAATCTGGGCCCCGCAAAGACCGCGTCACCGTCGTTACCGGCAAAATCCGCGGTCGATGTGCTGAACGCAATGGGTGATGCGAAAACCCGAAAACTCAACGGTCAGAGCACCTAAAACGAAATCACGACTTCCGGTGAAAACACCTGTCGGGATCGGACCGCTTAGTACTCGAATGCCGTCGTGTACCCGTTCATCGCGGGCTGACCACCGAGGTGCGCGTACAGAACGCGACTGCCCTCGGGGAAGTAGCCTTCTCGAACCAGGTCAATCATCGCGGCCATCGACTTGCCTTCGTAGACCGGGTCGGTAATCATCCCGTCCATTCGAGCCGCGAGTTCGATGGCCTCGATGGTGCGTGGGCCGGCGATTCCGTAGATTCCGTCGTGCCAACGATCGAAGAGAACGATTTCGTCATCGCGGATTTCTCGGCCGAGTTCGATGCCGGCCGCCGTGCGCCGCGCGATACGTGCGATCTGGTCTCGTGTTTTCTCGACCGTCGCGGACGCGTCGATGCCCAGCACCGTCTGGGCGCGGTCGGAGTGGGCAAAGCCGGCAATCATTCCGCCCTGAGTCGACCCCGTTACGGAACACACGATAACGTTGTCGAACGCGAAGCCAAGTTCTTTCTCTTGGTCCTCCACTTCAAAGGCCCACCCCGCAAAACCGTGACCGCCGAGTTCGTGATCGGACGCTCCGGCGGGAATCGCATAGGGCTTGCCCCCTCGAGCCTCGACCGATGCGATCGCGTCCTCCCAGGACTTACGGAACCCGATGTCGAATCCGGAATCATCGAGCCGAACATCGGCCCCCATGATCCGACTGAGCAGGATGTTGCCCGTTTTCTCGTAATTCACTTCGTCCCAGTCGACCCAGTGTTCCTGGACCAAAACGGCACGCAGTCCCATCTTGGCGGCAACCGCTGCGACCTGGCGGGTGTGATTCGATTGGACACCGCCGATGGACACGAGGGTGTCGCAGCCCTGGTTGAGTGCCTCCGCGACGAGGTACTCCAACTTGCGCGTCTTGTTACCGCCGAACGCGATCCCCGAATTGACGTCTTCGCGCTTCGCCCACAATTCGACTTTTCCGCCGAGGTGTTCGGTCAGACGGTCCAGTCGGTGAACCGGGGACGGTCCAAATCGAAGGTTGAGCCGCGGGGTGTTCTCCAGTGCGATGCGCGTCATGGCGATGAATCCTTCTAGTAGTGGGTGGTCACACCATTATTCCGCGACACACGGGAGGTTGGCTAACGGTTCACGGGATTCATCGCGATCAACAACACCGCAGACCAGTGGCACAGGAACGCGACGACGGTCAGGACATGAAAGATCTCGTGGAATCCGAACACACCGGGAAAAGGATTCGGTCGCTGCAATCCGTAAATAACAGCACCCACTGAATAGGCGAGGCCGCCCAGAATCACGAGAATCGTCATCGGAACATTGACCGCGAATAATTGCGGCATGTACCAGACGCTCGCCCAGCCGAGAGCGAGGTACAGCGGAACGTACAACCAACGCGGAGCACCCAACCAGA
>CAMDKN010000062.1 GCA_945901035.1 Gulosibacter massiliensis
AAATGAACGACAGACTGTTTCTGCTTGTCCCGCGTGCTCGTCACGACGAGTTTGCAGAAATCACGATACTGCCCGAGCGTGAAATTCGAGTTCGCCGCTATCGCACTCGCCTGAGTCACCGCGTCAAGATACGTGAGGTGAAGTTTCCGAGCGCGATGGTGGTGTTCGCGGTCAAAAAGGTGTCGATGCGACAACGGAAACAGGTCGTGGACAAAAACCAATGAATTGACGCCTGGACGGCGAAACAGGTCTTCCATCGCGATTGCATGGGACGCTCGGGGAGCGGGTAAGTCGAGGATCAGGTAGGTTTGCCCGTCGCGCGGCACCCATTCCGGTTGGTCCCGAAGTTTGTAATTCTCAATCACCGTCTGGGCTTGCAGGTGCCGCGTTCGGGCCTTTTTCAACCAGTCATAAATCGGTCCGGCAAAGGGGACTTCGCGAAAAATCTCGCGCAACCGCGGCCTTTTCGCCTCTTCGATTACCGCGCCGGTTGCCTTTTCGGCGAATTCGCGGACCCGTGCCACAATTCCGCTTCGGGCGCGCTCGACCAGCGTCCCGAGTTCCGGTATCGAACGCCAGAGGCGCGCCTTGTCGTCGTAACGAATCAATTCGACACTGTCGCGGTTCGCCGCGAGATACTCGCGAAGAACACGTTGGACGCCGGTGGTGAAGTTCAATTCAGACACCGCGGTCACATCGAGTGCGATCGGTCGGGTAGTGGAGTGCGGCGTCATCGGGTCAGCGCCCTCTCAAACCACGCCATCCACTCCGGCGTGTGTGCGAGCGGCCCTAACTTCGACCGAAAAGATTCATTGGACGTCCGATACGCCCCAACCACCTTGGCGCGCTCGGAACGCGGTAGCTTCCACGCGGTAAAGGTCTCGACATTGCGGCGCGACTCGGCATGGCAATAGCCGAGGAACCGATCGAAAACGTACTGTGCCAGACGGGACCCGGCGGGGAACCAGCCGATTACCCTGTCCAGTTTTTTCCCCAGAACAAGAAGGTGCATGCCCACCGATGAAAAAGTCGGGTGAATCCGGGCTTTCCCCGCGTTCCACTGATTCTGGGGAAAGGCGCCCAGGCCCAGTTCGTCAAAAATGCACTGGTTCAAATTCTCTGACTGCGCCAAACTGCTTCGGTATGGAACGACATGCAGAGTGTACGGAGCGTTCGCAAACGACCAGCGGTCCCACAGATAGTCGTAGTCGTAGGCGTTTCGCTCGCGGTGGTAACGGAGGAACGACGAGATTCGCAGGGACGTGACCTTTTTCCGATTCCACATTCGCAATTGCTGACCGAGTAGCGAGGGAATCGCCCCCGTTTGCTCCCGAGCAACGAGGACGATATCTACCCGATCAAACAACTCGGCCAAGCGAGCGCCGAGTGTTGACGGTTCCGCGAGCTGGTCGCCGATTTCACACACCATAATCACCGTCACGTTTCCGCCGCGTCGACGGGCCTCCGCCGCAATGTCGACCAGTTTGGCGTCGACAAACGTTGCCGTGTTAGCGGTTTTGCGGGGCGCTTCGAAATTGGTTGTCGAAATCAGGGGTGCGATTTCGACCAGGTCGTGATGTTTGACGATTTCCCCGTTCGCGGGGAACCACAATTCGTGCGCTGGATACATGATGTCCGGCGCGAGTGTCCCTTCTTCGACGGCTCGCCACAGCCCCGCCGCAAAGGCGGACGTTCCCGTTTTCATGGGCCCAATGTGAACCACGATGCGTGTCGTACCCACGATTACATGCCCTCCGCGGCAAACCATTTTTGCCAATCCGGTGAATCGATTTGTGGGCCGAGCGTCTTTCGAACGGCAGCATACGACGGTGCGTATAGTGAGCGAATCGCGTTCTCTTCGGCGGCAGACAATTCCCAATCGCCGTGACCCACGTTGCGTTCCGCAAAACCGCGCACGACAGTTTTTTCCCTATCCGCACCGAGAACGGCCGAAAACAGTCGCTTGATGATTGCCGCCACCGGAGGGAGAACGCGCGCAACGCGACCGAGATTCTTGAGGGTGATGAGACGCTTGAGCGAGGCGAGTGGGAGACTCGGGTGAAGCCGCCTGCTTCCAAAGTCATCCTTGAGTCGAGGGGCCGGAACCCCGGCCACCACCGCGTAAAATCGATCGACGCTCGAGTAGCCGTCGAGATCGTCTTCGAAATAGGGGATGAGGATGAGTTCGACGTCGCTAAACGCTGACCACCGTTTAAACATCCTCACGTAACGCTCGCCCGGTAACTCTGTCCGTGCGTTCATCATCGTGACAACATCGAAGTCCGGTTGGTTGATACGCCAGTCTTTGATCCGGTGGACGAGCATTGATTTCTCTGCGGCAACAGGCGACCGGACAGCGAACACGACTCGAATTCTGCCGAAATACTTGCGCAACATTGCGACCAAAACGCTGGCATTTGTTCGGCTCGAAATTGTCTCGCTCACGAAAACCACGGTGGACCCGGAGCCCCTCTGGGCGGCTGCGGCTGCGGCGCGAGCCACGCGCTCTTCAACATCGGCGGGCGATTGAATCGCGGTCTTGCGAAACCGGGGTTGGTCTGAATCCTCGGCGAAAAAATCGAACAAGGCGTTGTGCTTCACGATTCGCCCCGCTGGCGGAAACCACAAGTCACCCGTCGGGTACAGAACCGGCGGAGGAAGAATCCCCAGTTCGGTGGCGACGGAAAAGTAATAACCAAGAGCCGTCGTTCCCGTTTTCATGGGACCAATGTGGATGACTACGTCGGGCTTTGCTGTCACGACGCCCTCCCAATCTCTGCTCGCCCAACACTGTGGCGGAGACGGTGGGATTTGAACCCACGATTCCCTAGAGGGAACTCCACCTTAGCAGGGTGGTGCACTCGGCCGAACTATGCGACGTCTCCAATACTCCTATGTTACCGAAATATCACCGACGCGGTGGATCGAGCTCCGAGAACCACCGTTTCCAGTCTTTCTGGCGCGCAGCGGAACCCAAATATTCCTTGAACCGGGCGTTGGACTCGCGATACAACTCGACAATCTCACGCCGCTCGGGCGACGTCAGGGTCCATCGTTGGCTCTGCGCCTCCTGACTAATTCTCTTTCGTGCCGTGTAAAAAACCTTCGCCGCGAGTCGACGAACACCCGGGATCCTGCGCATCCCCGCGAGCGTCCGTTTGAGGTCTGCTAGCCGACGCAGCTGGTCCTTTCCCAGGGACGCGTTCTTCTTGTGGTTGGTTGTCGCGTCGGGAATGGGGATACGAAATCGAGTAGAAAAACGCTTCATCAAACCGTCCGTTGCGTAATCGTCTTCGAAATACGGGAGCGCGACCAGGTTGTGTCCGTCCCCGGACCACTTCTCAAACATGACATCGTAATGAAAGCGTCGATTCGCTTCACGAACAACCGCATCGAGAGTGAGGTCGAGGTGCTGCGGAGATTCCCAGGATTGAACGCGGTGTGCCACGATGCTGGGCAGAGCGAAAGTCTGGTGCCGCGCGAAGAACACAACATCGACCGAATCGGCAAGATCGCAGAGGCGCTTCGTGATGTAATCGCTGTATCGAGCGGCACGTAACACCTCGGCGATAAAGACGATGGTGACCTCCGGCACATCGCGGGTGCGCGCCTCGGCAACAATTGCCTCAATCCGACGCTCAATCGCTGCCCCGCGCCGGGTGCCGAGCATTTTGAGTTCGGGGTGCTTGACCACGTCGGTTCGAGGTTGTGGCCACGAGTCTCCCCTCGGAACGATCAGGGAATCGGGTAGCGGTGCGGACAGCAACCGAGACGCTAACGCCTCGGTCCCCGTCTTCATGGGGCCGATGTGGAGGACGATTCGTACGCCGATGGCGTTCTCCTAATAGGCGTACGAGACCGAACAGGTATCCTGCGCGGCGGATTGTCCCTGGATGCCGCTCAGGACCTTGCCGGAGCCCGTTGGCTTGGCGTTACCCTTGACTTCCGAGCCGACCCCGGTCGCGTCTTTCGCCAGTTTGAACGGCTTGTCCTTGCGGATGGTCGAGAACAGCAGGTCGGCGAGGTCGGTCAGCGGAGCGACTTTGCCCGCGTAGATTCCGCCTACGCCCGTTCGACCGGGGTATTGGATAAACATGATGTTTTCGCGCGGGATGTCTTTCAGCACCAGAGCCATGGCGGCCATCGTATCGAGACTGGAGAGGGAATTGGACAGTGTCATCGAGCTGGCCGCAACGGATGCGAGCCCGTAGACCTTGGTCGGATCGAAGAGGACTCCTTCGTCCTGAATTTTTCGAACGAGGGACGAGAGGTAGACCTGTTGCGAGGAAATGCGCCCCAGGTCGGAACCGTCGCCGACCCCGTGGCGTGACCGAAGAAATGCCAACGCCTCCCAGCCCTTGATGTTGTAAGTCCCCTTCTTGGGGAAGTACAAGCCGGTGTAGGGGTCATCGACTTTGTCATTCACGCAAACATCGACTCCGCCGATTGCGCTCGCCAGCGACGCGACGCCGCGGAACGTGACCAGTGCGGCGTATTTGATTTTCAATCCCGACAATGCTTCGGCAGTGAGCACGGCACAGGCGAGGCCACCGTAGGACAGGGCGACGTTGATGGGTTGGCCCGACATTCCCGAGTTGTACCCGGAGCCGTCCTCGCGGGGGCAGGAGGGAATCGGGACCACGAGGTCTCGCGGGATCGACACGGCGGTCGCGCGGGTGTGGTCTTCGGAAACGTGCACGATGATGTTGACGTCGTTGAGCGTGGCTCCGACCGACGAGCCACCGAATTTTTCCCGCTCTCCTTTTCGCGTGTCCGACCCGACAATCAGCACGTTGAACGCACCTTTCATCGCACCGATACCCGAGAGCTTGATCTCTTCTTCGGTACCGGTTTCGCCGGCCAACGCCACCGAATCAATGGTCGACGTGATTTTCCACGCCACAATCCCGGCGATGGCGGCGGTTGACACCATGACGACAGCGAGCGACAGTCCGATGACCTGCATGATTGTGGCCCACGGTCGACGGCGCCGCGCCAACACCGAATGACGTGGGGTTGATTCGGCTGGTTGTGGTGTCGTCTTCTTCGTCACGGTTCTCCTTGGTGTACTGTGCGGAGGGCGTGGGATTCGAACCCACGAGACATTGCTGCCCACTGGTTTTCAAGACCAGCTCCATCGGCCTCTCGGACAGCCCTCCTCAATAAGTCTAACCGAGGCGGGTCGATGCGCTATTCGAGCGTGGCCAAAACGAACGGAAGTCCGCCCTCGGACTCGTCAAGAGTTATCTCGCTGGCCGCCGCCCGCACCTCGGCGGGCGCTTGACCCATCGCCACGCCCCGACCGAACTCGGCAGCCCACTCCAGCATGTCCACGTCATTCCGGCCATCGCCGACCGCCATGACCCTCTCGCGCGGGATTTTCCAGCGTTCACGCACCAATTCCAGGGCGGTCGATTTGTTCACTCCCTGCGGCCCAATATCGAGCCAGGACGTGTATCCCACCGAATAGGTGACTTTGTGCAACCCCAACATCTCCACCACGTCGGTGAAATAGTCCTCCCGCGACGTCGGGGCAATTACGACGACACGCGTTGCCTGATTCGTCATCAATTCCTCGAACGAGTTCATTTTCTGGGTCTGCATGTTCACCCCGGTCTCGGGGAACCAACCGATGTAGCGCAACAGACCCGTTTCGTCTTCGACGGCGTAATGGGCGTCGGGGATGGTCTGGTGAATTTCCCGCAACACCCGCTGCGGATCGAACAATTCAACGGTGTCACGGACGTATCCGGTCGGGTCGCTCGAATCTCGCCGTACCACAATTGCGCCGTTTGCGCAGACCAGGTATTCGGGTGTGATGCCAAGTTTTGTGACAATCGGCAACGTCATCGGAACAGAGCGGCCCGTCGCGATTGTGATTCGATGTCCCGCCCGATCAAGGCGTTGCACTTCTGTGATGGTCAACGGATTGAGGTCCCCGTAATCCGAAATCAGTGTTCCGTCAATGTCCAACGCAACGAGCCACGGATCCGAGCGCTCGGTCATCACGACAGGGGCTCCGCGACGGCGAGGCCGCCGAGGTACGGACGGAGTGCCTCGGGGATGGTGACCGAGCCGTTCGCGTATTGATGCGTTTCGAGGAGTGCGACCAGCCAGCGGGTGGTCGCGAGTGTCCCATTGAGTGTCGCGACGGTTTCTGTTGCACCACCGTCGGGACGGTGTCGAATGTTGAGGCGACGCGCTTGGAACGTCGTGCAGTTCGATGTCGACGTCAGTTCACGGTATGTGCCCTGGGTCGGAATCCACGCTTCGATGTCGTACTTTCGTGCCGCCGAGGAACCGAGGTCTCCTGCTGCGACATCGATTACGCGGTAGGACAGTCCGAGCAGTTGCATCATTTCCTCTTGCCACGCGACGAGTCGGTCGTGTTCGGCTTCCGCCTCGGCGGGAGCACAGTACGAAAACATCTCGAGCTTGTTGAACTGGTGAACGCGCAAAATTCCACGGGTGTCCTTGCCGTACGAGCCGGCCTCGCGGCGATAACAGGTTGACCAACCCGCGTACCGTTTCGGTCCCGCGGTGAGATCGAGAATCTCGTCCGCGTGAAAACCCGCGAGGGCGACCTCGCTGGTCCCGGTCAAATACAGGTCATCGGCGGGCAGGTAATAGATTTCGTCCGAGTGCGCACCGAGAAACCCCGTTCCCTGCATGATCGTGGGACTCACGAGCGTTGGCGTGATGAGGGGAGTGAAGCCCGCCGCGAGGGCGCGGTCTAACGCGAGCGACATCAGTGCGATTTCGAGCCGGGCGCCGATTCCCGACAAGAAATAAAACCGCGAACCCGAAACCTTCGTTCCGCGGAGCATGTCGATTGCGCCCAGCATTTCCCCCAATTCGAGGTGATCGCGTGGCGCAAAATCGAAGACCGGAACCTCACCCGCCTCGCGTAAGGTGACGAAGTTTTCCTCTCCCCCGGCCGGCACTCCGTCGACGATGATGTTGCCGATTCCGCCCGCGACGCGAATGAAGTTCTCGCCCGCTTCGGTTGCGGCTTTGTCGGCACTTTTCACCCGCTCGGCTAAATCCTGTGCGGCGGCGACGAGTGCAACCTTGTCCTCTTTCGAGGCGGCGGCGACCAGTTTTCCGTGTGCGTTTTGTTCCGCTCGGAGTGTTTCGAAGTGAACAATCGCATCGCGGCGAGCCTGGTCCGCTGCGAGTGCGCGGTCCACCACCGAAACGTCGTCGCCGCGGGCGATGAGTGAGGCGCGGACAACGTCCGGTTCCG
>CAMDKN010000063.1 GCA_945901035.1 Gulosibacter massiliensis
GAAACCGATGAGTTGTTTGGGCGGAACGTCACTGGTGATGACGACCTGTTTGCCGTGTTCGTGAAGCGTGTTGAATGTGTGGAAGAAGGTGTCCTGCGTGGCATCTTTGCCGCCGAGAAATTGGATGTCATCGATGAGCAATAGGTCAACCTCACGATAACGGCGGTTGAACTGAGGCATCTGGCCGAGCGCGATGGCGTTGATGTAATCGTTCGTGAATTCTTCGGACGACACGTAACGCACGTGGATGGAGGGGAATATCCCTTGTGCGTAGTGTCCGATCGCATGAAGGAGGTGGGTTTTTCCCAGCCCAGAGCCACCGTAAATAAAGAGTGGGTTGTAGGCCTTCGCAGGGGATTCGGCTACGGCAAGTGCCGCGGCGTGAGCGAAACGGTTGGACGTACCGATAACGAAATTGTCGAAGGTGTACTTCGGATTGAGCCGCGTTTCGCTCGTTGAGGCGATCTCGGGTGTCTGTTCGCGCGGGATGATGGCAACCGGGTTGTCGAAAATCTCGTCATCAAGCTCGCGCATCGACGGGTTGACGACCAGGGCAAAGTTGTTCACAGTTTCAAAATCGGCCGAGACGGAAGCCAACGCCGCCAAAATTTCATCTCGAGCACGCTGGTCAATCATGTCTCGTGCGAAGTCGGAATCCACCTCGAGGTAGAGCGTTTCGCTCATGATCCCTTGCGGAACGGCGGACTCGACGACGGCCAAAATTCGCGGGGAAAGATCAATTCCACGAGAGACTTCACTGACGACACTGCGCCAGAGGTCGTCGAGAGATGTCATTGTCTGCTTCCCGCTCCGTTCGTGCTTGTGGATAAGTCACCATATTAGTCATAATTCCGAATCCACAAATTTGGCGCCTTGTGGTGTGGACAACGGACGCTCGTGGTTTGACTCACTCCGATTCCTGCCCTATTCTTTTCAGGTTGTGCTTTAACGCACAATTCATCCCCGACTGTTCCGGCAACTCGCCGAGGAGAACACAATGCCCAAGCGCACCTATCAGCCCAACAATCGCCGCCGAGCCAAGGTTCACGGTTTCCGCTTGCGCATGCGCACTCGCGCCGGGCGCGCAATCCTGGCCGCTCGTCGTCGCAAAGGCCGCAGCGAGATCACCGTCTAGTCAGACGCGATGCTTAAGCGCCACAACCGAATCGTTGGGCCGAACGACTTTCGGCAGGTTGTGCGGCGGGGAAGCAAGCGCGTGATGGTCTTCATCATTGTTTATCAACGCCCGTCCGACGTCAGCAGGGTGGGCGTGATTGTTACCAGCAAGTGCGGAAATGCTGTTGTCCGCAACCTCTTGCGCCGGCGTACTCACGCAATCTGCCGAGAGCTGGTCGACACCGGACAGATGTCGGGCGACACAATTGTGCGTTTTCGCTGCGAAGGACGGCAACCCTCGTTTGCGGATCTGAAAAACGACATTCTTGGAGCGTTGGCGTCATGATTCACCATCCGGTGATCGCCTGGTTATTTCTGTTGCCGCGAAATGTTGCCATCGTATTTATTCGCGGATGGCGCGCGGCGGTTTCGCCGCTGTACGGAGACGTGTGTCGCTATCACCCAACCTGTTCGGCCTACGGGCTCACCGCCGTGCAGCAGTTCGGGTTGTTAAAGGGTGGGGCGATGACACTGTGGCGGATTCTTCGCTGTAATCCCTGGGCGCGTGGTGGAATTGATGATGTACCTGCCAGAATGGTGGGGAACCTGCCTCTGTCGACGTTTGGATTTGTACTCCCCCAGCAGAAAGAAAAATGATGCCGGATATTCTTGGAATGATTTTGTGGCCCTTCCGTTGGGTGATCGAGGCGCTGCTCGTTGGTTTCCACACCGCACTCACCGCAGTCGGACTTGATCCCGTCGACGGATGGACCTGGGTGCTTGCGATCACCGGTCTCGTTCTTGTTGTTCGAGCGGCACTCATCCCGATTTTTGTGCGCCAAATTAAGAGCCAACGGAAGATGCTTGAAGTCGCACCGGACCTCAAGCGCATCCAGGACAAGTACAAGGGCAAGCGCGATCAATTTTCTCGTGAAGCTATGACGCGGGAAACGATGGCCCTGTACGGCAAGCACGGTACCTCACCGTTCTCGTCGTGCCTGCCGTTGCTCTTCCAGATGCCCGTGTTCTTCGGTCTGTTCACCACCCTCAACAACGCGGCTCTCGGGGATCCGGGAATCGGGTTTATGGACCTCGCCCTCGCGAAGAATTTCGGTGCGGCGACGATTTTCGGGACTGCACCACTACACGCGTCCATGTCGTCGTCCGGAGGCGACTGGATTGTGGTGTGGACGGCCGGCGTAATGGTGGTCCTGATGACGGTGTCACAGTTCATCACCCAGAAGCAGATCATGTCGAAGAACATTTCGGCGGCGATGAAGGCGAGCCCCACTTACAAGCAGCAACAGATCCTGTTGTACGTGCTGCCGCTGGTTTTCTTGTTCTCCGGTTTCGCCTTCCCGCTCGGCGTCATGATGTACTGGCTCGTCTCGAACTTCTGGACGATGGGGCAACAGTTCGTTGTCATCCGAAACATGCCCACGCCGGGATCTGAGGCTTTCGACGCGTGGCAAGAGCGTCAAACGAAAAAGAACCTGCGTAAGGGAATTGTCGTCGAGGCGGACGCCATCGAGGAAGAAAAACCCGCACAACGGCAACAGCCGATGGGGAAGAACCGCGCGAAGCGTGGAAAAGGAAAGAAATAATGTCGGATAACAAAGACGCCGCGGATATTGCAGCGGATTACATCGAAGGCTTGTTGGACATCGCCGACCTGGACGGGGACCTCGAGATCACCAACTCGAACGGCCGCGACTACGTTTCCGTTGTTGCGACGGACAGCGACCACCTCAAGGTTCTTACCAAGGGGGACACCGTTTCGGCATTGCAGGAACTCACGCGCCTCGCAGTTCACACCAAGACCGGCGAATTTTCACGACTGATTCTCGACGTGGCCGGGTCGAGGGACGCTCGGTCGAAAGAACTCGAGCGGCTGGTTGATCGCGCCGTTGAACGAATCGAAGGAGGCGCGCAGTCGGCTGCCCTCCCCCCGATGTCGTCCTATGAGCGCAAGTTGGTTCATGATTTCGTCAGTGAGCGCGGACTGCAGTCCCACTCTGAGGGTGAAGGCGCGGACCGCCACACCGTCATCAGCGCCGCATAGTTTCACGTGAAACATTCCGCGATTGAGCCGGAACCCGCCGCAGCGAAAGAACTGTGTGGTGTCGCACTTGACGCGGTGAGGACGTACACGCAGAACCTTGGGTTGCGCGGAGAAGAACTGGGCCTGATTGGCCCGGACGAAGCTCGTCGGTTGTGGAGCCGTCACATTCTCAATTGCGCGCTGCTCGCACCGGAACTCTCCGCGAAGGGAGTTCTCGGCGGCCGGGCATCAATCGCCGATGTGGGAAGCGGAGCGGGACTCCCGGGGCTCGTCATCGCAATGATTCGTCCCGATATCGAGGTGACCCTGATCGAGCCGTTGGAGCGCCGAACGCGCTGGCTGGTCGAGCAGGTGAATGAACTCGAACTGCAGAACGTCACGGTGTTCACGGGGCGGGCCGAGGATTACACACCCCGCCACTCGTTCGATGTTGTTACCGCACGCGCCGTCAAAGCCTTGAAGGGGCTGATTCCGATGCTCGCGCCACTGGTCGTCGCCGGAGGCCGACTAGCCCTGTTGAAGGGCCAGCGACTCGATGTCGAAATCGACGACGCTCAGCCGATTTTTCATCGCTACGGAATCGCCGCAGTGAAATCGCAAACTCTCGGTATCGGTACAGTTGAAGAGCCGACCCGTTTGTTCACCGCCACGGTGGGGTAACCTAACGGAGGTCCAATGTTTCACGTGAAACATTCGCGCAGAACGTATCGACCGCCAGCGGCGGGTGTAAGAAAGGGGTGTACGCGATGAGCGAAGCGGACGCGACTCCTCTGGCAACAGAACTCATGGATTTGACGAGACGCCGCACGGCATTGGCTCAGCGAACGGCACCGCTTCCCAACCACACCCGAATCGTCGCGTTGTCGAACCAAAAGGGTGGCGTCGGCAAGACCACCACGGCGGTCAACATCGCCTCAGCGTTAGCACGGCTCGGCGCTCGGGTCATGGTGATCGATCTCGACCCCCAGGGAAACGCCTCAACCGCGCTCGGCATCGACCATCACGCCAAAATCCCCGGCACCTACGAGGTGCTCGTCGGCTCAGCCTCAGTCCAGTCGGTCCTCCAGCTGAGTCCGAATAATCCCAATCTCACGTGCGTTCCGGCAACAATCAACCTTGCGGGTGCAGAGATCGAACTCGTTCCCGCATCGGCGCGGGAGACGCGACTCAAGCGGGCGCTGGAGGAATATCTGTCCACGACCGAAGACAAGCCACACTACATTTTCATCGACTGTCCGCCCTCGCTCGGGCTGCTCACGGTCAATGCGCTGACCGCGGCGAACGAAGTCTTTGTCCCGATTCAGACGGAGTATTACGCACTCGAGGGCGTGACCATGTTGTGGGACAACATCGCGATGGTCCAGCAATTCCTCAACCCCCGGGTGAGCATCACTGGTGTTCTACTGACGATGTATGACCACCGAACCAACCTGTCCCGTGAAGTGGCCGAGGAAGTCCGCCGACACTTCCCGGACATTGTGTTCAGTTCGGTGATCCCCCGATCTGTCCGCGTGTCGGAAGCGCCGAGTTTTCAACAGACCGTAATCGACTACGACCACGATTCGGTTGGTTCAATCGCGTATCGCGAAGCGGCCATCGAATTTGCTGAACGAGGAGTGCACTGACATGGCCCAAAAACGTACCGGTCTTGGCCGAGGAATCGGCGCCCTGATTCCCACCACAGGAGACGGAGTGTCCGATCGCGGTGTGGACGTCTTCTTTCCCCAAGCCGGCAGCCAGGCTGGGCGGGATGTGCCCGGTGCGCGCTTTCAACTCATCAACCCGCACAACGTCGTTCCCAATCCGGCTCAACCGCGAACCGAGTTTCGACCTGAAGAACTGGCCGAACTCGAACACTCGATTCGCGAATTCGGCGTGTTGCAGCCGATTGTTGTTCGACCCCTGAGCGGGACGGGAATGGACGCCACCTACGAACTCGTCATGGGCGAGCGACGCCTTCGCGCAGCGAAGGCAGTCGGGCTTACCGAGATCCCCGCCGTCATTCGCGATACGAAAGACGCGGATATGCTTCGCGACGCGCTGCTGGAAAACCTTCATCGCGCGAACCTCAATGCTCTCGAAGAAGCGTCGGCGTACCAGCAACTGTTGTCCGATTTCGGAATCACCCAGGATGAACTGGCCAAGCGAATCGGTCGATCCCGGCCGCAAGTGACCAATACGCTGCGACTACTCAAGCTGCCGGTGAAAGTTCAACAACGAATCGCGGCCGGGGTGCTCTCGGCGGGACACGCCCGCGCGATTCTCTCTGTGACCGACGCCGCCACTCAGGAAAAACTAGCGACCAAGATTGTGAACGAAGAGCTGTCCGTCAGGGCTGCCGAAGCAATCGCGGCGACCTTGGGGTCGGGCACCACGAAACCCAACAAGCCCAAACCTCGCCCCGGCTCGCGCCGCGATTACCTCGATGCGATCGCCGCGCGACTGGGAGACAAACTGGACACGCGGGTCAAGGTTGCGGTGGGAACAACCCGCGGAACGATCACGATTGAATTCGCGACAGTAGCGGACCTCAATCGAATTGCGGACGTCCTTGGAGTGTCGGAAGAGAAATAAAATACGCGGTCAGAAGGTATTTTTAGGTATACCCACCGAGCGTCGTTAGACGAGAAATTCTGCCAAGTCTTGCTCGAGCGCTGGTCGCGGCTTCGCGCCAACCACAGTCTTGACGACTTCTCCCGCCCGGAATACCTTCATCGCGGGGATGTTGAGGATGTTGTACTGAACGGCGAGGTCGGGGAAGTCATCCACATTCAGTTTTACAATGTCGATTTTGTCCGCGTGAGCCTCGGCAATTGCATCGAGAATCGGAGAGACCGCGCGACACGGCCCGCACCACGGGGCCCAGAAGTCGACGATGACGGGTTTGTCATTCAAGAGCACCTCCGCCTCGAACGTCAAGTCGGTGACATCGCGTGCGCTGCTCATAGGTTCCCTCTCGTAGTACTTCCCATCCTAACGACTGCTAGTGGGAGGACGCCTCAAGGAAGTGCTGCGCGTCCATTGCGGCGGCCGCTCCTGATCCTGCCGCGACGATGGCCTGGCGGTAGGTCGGATCGATGATGTCCCCGGCCGCAAACACGCCACTCAGTGACGTGCGCGACGAGCGTCCGTCCACCCACACGTTGCCCGTGTCGGTCAGCGTCACCTGGTCTGCGATGAGCGCTGTTCGCGGATCCGAGCCGACCGCGATGAACAGCCCGTCGACGTCGAGAGTGCGGGACGAACCGTCCGTCATCGTGAGGGTTACCCCCGCAACGGTATCCGCACCGAGAATTCCCGTCACCGCGGCGTTCGTGACGAATTCGATTTTGGGGTCGGCTTTCGCGCGATTGAGCATGGCGGGGGAGGCGCGAAATTGGTCGGACCGATGAACGAGCAAGACTTTGTCGGCGAACTTTGTGAGGAAGGTTGCTTCTTCCATGGCGGAATCGCCACCGCCCACGACAGCGACCGTGCGATTCCGAAAAAATGCTCCGTCACAGGTCGCACACCAGGACACACCAAAACCGGACAGTCGCGCCTCGTCGGCGAGCCCAAGCCGGCGATACTCACTTCCCATGGACAAGACAACCGCTTTGGCCTCAATCACATCGCCATTGCCGACGGTGATTCGTTTGACGGGACCAGACAGGTCCACCGCGGTGGCGTCGTCGAACAATAACTCCGCACCAAATCGCTCCGCCTGCGCCTGCATTCCCATCATGAGGTCCGGACCCATCACTCCGTCGGGGAAGCCGGGAAAATTGTCGACCTCGGTGGTTTTCATGAGGTCACCGCCCATTTCAACACTCGAGGTGATGACGAGAGGAGAGAGATCGGCTCGGGCAGCGTAAATTGCGGCGGTGTACCCCGCGGGGCCGGATCCGATAATCACGAGTTCGCGCACAGAGTCCCTTTCGACAACCGTCTGATGTTAGTTTACGGTCGGTTGTTCCCGCGCCGGAGCAGCGGCGCCATCAAGGCGGTTGCGGAGGGGTCCCGAAACAACAGCAGTGTGAG
>CAMDKN010000064.1 GCA_945901035.1 Gulosibacter massiliensis
CACCAAAGTTGTTCCACAACCCGAGGGAAATGCGGGGGAGCAACACCCCGCTGCGTCCACATCGTGCGTAGGGGATTGACTCGTATCGGTCCGCTGCTGCTTCAAACGCCATGACTCTAGCCTAGACCGCGCTTAGACTTCACTCGTGACTACTTTCTACCTTGGTGGCGGTTGCTATTGGTGCCTCGACGCTGCCTATCGCGTGCTTCGCGGGGTCAGTTCCGTTGTGTCGGGATTCGCCGGCGGGCACGTGCCGTCGCCATCCTACGAAGCGGTGTGCACGGGTTCGACGGGTCACGCTGAGATCGTTGAGGTCACCTTCGACGAGTCCGTGATTCCGGCGGACGTTATCCTCGACGCGTTCTTCACGATGCACGACCCCCGGCAACTCAATCGCCAGGGGAACGATGTCGGGTCGCAATACCGTTCGGTGATGTTCCCCACCGACGCTGACCAGCGCGCGCTCTTCGACACCGCACGGGAACGGGCGAACGACCATTGGGACGGCGGGGTCGTCACCGAAATCGTCGACTTCACCGAGTTTTACCCCGCCGAGGATTACCACCAGAACTTTTTCGCGAAAAATCCGACCCAGGGCTACTGCCTCGCGGTCGCGGTGCCCAAGGTCAACAAGGTGCGCGCGGGCTTCGCTCAATACATCACCGCTTAGGTTTCTCCACACCGCCCTCGTCGGGGCGCTTCTCCACCGTCACGCGCGACCGCCCGGTGCGTGGTCGGACAATCCCGCATTCTCGTGAGTGGGCGCCGGTCGCGGGTTGGGACGACTGGCGCCCTCCACAGAGAAAAGGAGACACATGAGTGACACCATCACCATCACGGGGCTGATTGCAACAACACCCCGCCACGTCGTGACGAGCGAAGGGCTGCCGATCACGAGCTTTCGGCTCGCTTCGTCACAACGGCGCTTCGACAAGGCCACCTCCACGTGGGTGGACGCGTCGACGAACTGGTACACCGTGACCTCGTTCCGACAACTCGCCATCAACGCTGTTCCGTCATTGTCCAAAGGGGACCGCATTGTCGTGAGCGGTCGGTTGCGAATCCGCGACTGGCAAACCGACGACCGCACCGGCACCAACGTCGAGATCGAGGCGGAAACCCTGGGACACGATCTGTTTTGGGGAACTGCGGTCTTCACTCGATTGGTCGCACTGGGCAGCGACGCGCAAGCGACCACCGCCGAAGCCGAAACCACACCGGAATCCGTCGCCGCCGTCTGACCGCGAGGAACAATCAACCCTAGAATGGGGTCATGACCTCTCGAACTGCGCTTTTTTCCGCTGCGCTGGTCATGGCCCTCGTTCTGGCGGGATGTGCGGAAAGCGCAGTCGAGCCGACGCCGACGCCGACGCCCACGCCCACGGCGACCGCTGGTCCGCCGCCGGTTTATCTGCCGGACGGCGACGCCCAGGACAACAAAGCGTTTTTCGACTGGGTCTTGTTGCCCGTCGCGAACGCCCAACACAAGAACCCGAGCACCGCGTTGGTCAACGCACTAGTTCGCGCGGGGTTTCCCAAGCGCGAAATGCAAGTCACCCCCCACCTCACCCGAACCCAACTGGAAGCAGACTCGGTGATCGTGTCCGTTAAAATCAAGCGGTCCTGCCTGATTGGGCAGAGGGCCGCCAACGGCGATTACTTTTCGACGATCGAGGCCGCGCTCAAAACCGGTGGTTGCCTGATCGGCTCAACCCTGGAAATCGATTGGTAAAAACGGATGGCTGAGTTCATTTACACGATGGTTCGCGCCCGCAAAACGGTGGGCGACAAACTCATCCTCGACGACGTCACGATGTCGTTTTTTCCCGGCGCCAAAATCGGTATGGTCGGCCCGAACGGGGCGGGGAAGTCCACCATCCTGAAAATCATGGCCGGGCTCGATACGCCGTCCAATGGCGAAGCGCAACTCTCCGCCGGATACTCGGTCGGGATTTTGATGCAAGAGCCGGAACTGGACGAGACGCGCACCGTGTTGGAAAACGTGCAGGACGGTGTCCGAGCCATGTACGACAAGCTCGACCGCTTCAACGCCATTTCGGCGCTGATGAGCGAACCGGACGCTGATTTCGATACCCTGCTGGCCGAGATGGGCGGGCTACAAGAGGCGATTGACCACGCCGATGCGTGGGATCTCGATTCGCAATTGGAACAAGCGATGGATGCTCTTCGTTGCCCGCCGTCCGATTCACCGATTGGCGTGTTGTCGGGCGGAGAAAAGCGGCGCGTTGCGCTGTGTAAGTTGCTCCTCGAAAAACCCGACCTCCTTTTGCTCGACGAACCCACCAACCACCTCGACGCGGAGAGCGTCCAGTGGCTCGAACAGCACCTCGCCAAATACGCCGGCGCGGTGATTGCAATCACCCACGACCGGTACTTCCTCGATCACGTCGCGCAGTGGATCGCCGAGGTCGACCGCGGACGGCTGTACCCCTACGAGGGCAACTACTCGACGTACCTGGAAAAGAAGTCGGAGCGACTCGAGGTGCAGGGGAAGAAGGACGCCAAACTGGCGAAGCGTCTCACCGAAGAACTCGAGTGGGTTCGGTCGAATGCTAAGGGGCGTCAAGCTAAATCGAAAGCGCGTTTGGCGCGCTACGAGGAAATGGCCACCGAGGCCGAGCGGACCAAGCGACTTGATTTCGAAGAGATTCAAATCCCGCCGGGGCCGCGCCTCGGTTCTCTTGTGCTCGAAGCGAACACAATTCGAAAGGGATTCGGCGAACGCATTCTCATCGACAACCTGTCCTTTTCTCTTCCGCGAAACGGCATCGTCGGAATCATTGGGCCAAACGGTGTCGGAAAAACAACGCTGTTCAAGACAATTGTCGGTCTCGAGCCGCTCGACGGCGGATCGCTCAAGGTCGGTGAAACCGTCACCCTGTCCTACGTTGACCAGTCCCGATCGGGCATCGACCCGAACAAAAACATCTGGGAGGTCGTCTCGGAAGGGCTCGACGTCATCCAGGTGGGTAACGTCGAGATTCCGTCGCGGGCCTACGTCTCCAAATTCGGGTTCAAAGGGCCGGACCAACAGAAGAAAGCCGGAGTCTTGTCCGGCGGCGAGCGCAACCGACTGAACCTCGCCCTCACCCTGAAACAGGGCGGGAACCTGCTGTTGCTCGACGAGCCCACCAACGACCTCGATGTCGAAACCCTCTCGGCGCTCGAAAACGCCCTTCTCGAATTCCCCGGTTGCGCGGTCGTGATCACTCACGACCGTTGGTTCCTCGACCGCATCGCCACTCACATCCTGTCCTATGAGGGAACGGATGACGACCCGGCGAATTGGTACTGGTTCGAAGGGAACTTCGACTCGTACGAGGCCAACAAGATTGAACGGCTCGGGGCCGACGCCGCCAAACCCCACCGGTCGACGTATCGAAAGTTGACGCGCGACTGATGCCGGCGAAGAAAATTCTCGAGTTGACGTTCGCGAGCCGCGAGCCGATCAGCGACCTCGACACGTTCATCGATCGCTCGGGGCTGCTCGACAACGACGCCGTTCGTCTCGTCGCGAAGGATCGGGTCGTCGTGGCCTGGGTTCAGGTTTTGACCCCGCGCGGTCTCAACGACACGACTCCGACGGTGTTGGGGATGCGCGGTTCCGAACTCGCCGTTGCCGCGAAGTTCGACATCGTTGTGCCGATTGAATCGCTGCGCGCGCGATTGGCGAACGCCCTCGAATCGGAGGCGGGTTTTGTCGTGACGATGCCGCTGCAATCGCCCAGTGTTCGTTGGAAGATCCCGCTTCCCCCGCAAACCGGGTGGGAACCGCTCGGGAAGGTTGGCGCGTCCGAATTGGCGACCGTGGTTCGTGAAGGGATGAAAATCATCAAGCGAAAGATCCCCCGAAACGCCGAAGAATATCTCGTTCGGTCCTACCGATCTCAGGTGTGGGGTTCGACCATCAACAATTCGCTCGGAATGCCCGCCGGTGTGGCGCTGGCGGCCGAAACGCTCGGATTCTTCGGGGACACGGTGATGTCCGTGTCCGAAAAAGATCCGTGGATCCGGCTGTCCAGCAGTCGCGGAGAGGTTCTCGCGAAGACGAACCCCGCAATCCTCGAACTCGGATGACCGCTACAGGGTCGGCCGGTCGTCGCGCTCGACGTCGCTGATTGTGTTCACCATCGCGTGCGCGGCGCGGTCCAGATAGTCCATCAGCGTTTCGTGATGAAGTGGGGACAACTCTTCGGCCGTCACCGCTTCGGTCATGAGGGCGAGCCAGTGGTCCCGTGCAACGTCGTCAATTGGGAAGGCTTGGTGTCGTGCGCGCAGCCGGGGGTGTCCGCGTTCGACCGAATAGGTGGTCGGGCCGCCCCAATACTGCTCGAGGAATGCGGTCAGACGCCACACAGCCCCGTCGAAATCATCCTCGGGGTACATCGGCCTCAGTATCGGGTCAGTCTTCACGCCCTCGTAAAATCGGCGGACGATTCGATCGAACCTGTCGTGACCTCCAACGGCCGTGAAAAAGTCGTCCGTCATCGCGTGCGATGACTCGAGTTAGCGACGCGTTGGATTTGTCCGTTACGGACGAACCACAGGACTCCTTTAGCGTCACGAATCTTGGTGACACGAATGGTCACCTCTTCCACCACACCCTTGGCATCACCGAGGTCGACCTTGTCGCCGACCCCCAGTTGGTCTTCGAACACCATAAAGATGCCGTTAAAGATGTCACGGATGATGTCTTGAGCACCGAGAGCAACACCCGCTCCGAGAATTCCGAGGCTTGCGATGATGGCGGTCATCTGAAAACCAAGTTCGCTGAGGACGAGAATCATGGCGATGGCACCGATCACCCAGTTCGCGATGGAACGCAGCACCGAACCCAGCGTCCGAGTCCGCTGGGTGAGGCGCGTGTTCTGGCTCGCGGGCAGCTTGCGGGCGGTTTCGCCACCGGTGTCGGCGGCTGACTCCGCAACGACGCGCGCGATCACGCGGTTCACGGTGACGACAACGACCAATCGAACCACGATCGCCCCCGCGAGTATCGCGAGGATTCGGAACACGGTGGCGTTCGCACCGAGAAACGCGGTGAAGTCCGCCCAGGTCGTCACCGATTGGCCTCGTTGTCCCGCGTTTGGGCTTTCAGCGCACGGTCCACGGTGGCGAGCCCCTCGACAATGATCCGTCGCAACCCGGTCGGTGCGCCCGTGTGGGTCTCGAGCCATGCCCGTGTCGCGGTCGCGAGTTTCTCGTTCGCCATCACGGACGGGTACAGTCCAATCGCGAAGTACTCGGCCATCTTGAAGGTGCGCGATTCCCACACCTTGTCGACGGAATCAAAATAATCGGACACGAGCGAATCGAAAACCGCTGGGTCGTTGGTGTGCGTGTAGCCGCGCGCCGAGTGATCGCACAGCGAATTAGCGAGGGTCACGTCGTCGCGCATCATCTCAAACACGGCACGTTTGGCCTCGGCGGTGGGGATGGTCGCACGAACCCGCGCGGCCGCCTGTTGACCGTTCGACGTGTTGTCGAGGGCAAGTGCGGCGTCAATTTCGGCGTGACCGGCCCCGCCAGCGAGGACCATCCCTTCGAGGAGGTCCCACGACAGGTCCGTGTCGACGGTGATTCCGTCAATCTGCTTGGCGCCGTCGCGAATCTGCTTCAGCACGCCCGCGTGTTCCGCGGTATCGGCCATCGTGGCGAACGTGCGAAGGAACTGGAACTGCTGGTCCGAACCCGCTTCGGCACTTTCGGCGAGAACAAGCATGGCGTCCGCGATTCGACGAATGGTGTCCCGGCGTCGAGCCGGTGCGACATACATCCTGGCGGTGGACGCGAGCTGCAGAAGAGTCGTCCGCACGGTCGTGGACTCGGTCTCGGAAGCGATGTTCCCCAGAACGAGGTCGACATAGTCGCTCGGAGCGGTTTCGGCATCGCGGGTTGAATCCCACACACTGCCCCACACGAGTGCCCGCGCGAGGGGATCGGCGATGGCCGAGAGGTGCTCGATCGCAACCGCGAGGGACTCTGGGTCGAGGCGAATCTTCGCGTACGCGAGGTCGTCGTCATTCACGAGAATGAGCGCACCGCGGGGGACCCCGATCAACTCGTCCACCGACGTCATCGCGCCATCGACATCGAGTTCGACCCGATGGGTGCGCACCAACGCATCGCCCTGGAACTCGTACATTCCGACGGCTAAACGGTGGGGGCGAATCGTCGGGTACTCGGCGATCGCGGTTTGGTGGATCTCGAACGCGGTGATGACCCCGGCGGCGTCGGTCGTGACGGTCGGTGTCAGGGTGTTGACGCCGGCCGTTTCCAACCACTTCGCCGACCACGTGGTCAGGTCGCGTTTGCTGGTCTTCTCCAACTCGCGTAACAGGTCGGCGAGTTCGGCGTTCTTCCACGCGTGCGCGCGGAAATAGTTGGTGACACCCGTGAAGAACGCCTCGCGACCAACATAGGCGACGAGCTGTTTGAGAACGGATCCGCCTTTGGCGTAGGTGATTCCATCGAAGTTGATCTGGACGTCATCGAGGTCGTTGATGGTCGCGACGATGGGGTGGGTCGACGGAAGCTGGTCCTGTCGATAGGCCCACGATTTCTCCATCGCCTGAAACGTCGCCCACGCATGGGTCCACTCCGTCGCTTCGGCGGTGGCGATCGTCGACGCCCACTCGGCGAACGATTCGTTGAGCCACAGATCGTTCCACCATTTCATCGTCACGAGATCGCCGAACCACATGTGGGCGAGTTCGTGCAAAATCGTCACGACCCGGCGTTCACGCACCGCGTCGGTGACTTTCGAGCGGAAAACGTAGACCTCGGTGAAGGTCACGCACCCCGCGTTTTCCATCGCACCGGCGTTGAACTCGGGCACGAACAACTGGTCGTATTTGGTGAACGGGTAGGGGACACCGAACTCGCGCTCAAAATACTCGAATCCCTTTTTCGTGATGTCAAAAATGTAGTCGACGTCGAGGAACTCGGCCAAGGACTGACGAACATAAATCCCCAAGGGGATGAGGCGCCCGTCCGACGACGTCAACTGGTCGTGTTCCGAAACGTAGGGGCCCGCGACGATCGCAGTGATGTAGGACGAAATGCGGGGAGTTGGCGGGAACGTCCACGTCGCCGACCCTCCGTCGACCACGGGTTCCGGTGTGAGCGAGTTCGAAATCACCACCCAGTC
>CAMDKN010000065.1 GCA_945901035.1 Gulosibacter massiliensis
CGTCGAGCGGAATCGCCGCCGACAAAATTGCGTCGCGAAACCCGACGACCTCGTCAACCGACTCTCCCTTCGCTCGGAGTGCGACGAGGAATCCGGCCAATCGCGCCTCGCTCACCGACCCGTTCATGATGTCGGTCATGGCTCGTGACGCCTCGGCGACCGTCAACGAACGCCCCTCCAACAGGGTGTCGAGAAGGTCGGGCCACGATTGCGTCGTCACTCTCCCAGCCTAGCGTTCGCTCACGCGCAACTTTCGACGAAAACAGCGCATAAATGGCGCGAAAACGCCCCTAAATGGTCATCGCGGGGTGTGAAGTTGGGCATAATAGAAGATGTGACCAGCGCCTCGATGATCAAACCCCAATCGGTGGTAAACCGGCCCAATGCGGTTGCTGTCGGAACGATTGTCTGGCTCGCCAGCGAGGTGATGTTCTTCGCCGGTCTGTTTGCGATTTACTTCTCGCTTCGTTCGATGGCTCCTGAAATCTGGGCAGAACAAGCCGACAAGCTTGCGATTCCGTTCGCCACAATCAACACCACGGTTCTCGTTCTCTCGTCAGTCACCTGCCAGATGGGTGTGTTCGCCGCCGAACGACTCCAGCCGCGGCGCACCGGGTGGGCTCCGTCCAAGTGGGGCGTCATCGAATGGTTCTGGCTCACCTACGCCATGGGTGCGTTCTTCGTCGCCGGTCAGGTCTACGAATATGCAATCCTCACGAGCGAATGGGTGACGCTCGACGGCGACGCTTACGGCAGCGCGTTCTATCTCACGACCGGATTCCACGGACTTCACGTGACGGTCGGGCTCATCGCCTTCCTGCTCATGATCGGTCGAATTCAGGCCGTTAGGGTCTTCACCCACCGCGACGCGATGTCCATGGTGGCCGTGTCGTACTACTGGCACTTCGTTGACGTCGTGTGGATCGGGCTCTTCCTCGTCATTTACATCCTCAAATAAACAGAAAGCAGACATGCCACGTTCGCTGAACCGTCAGGGTCGTCGTCACCCGCTCGCTTCCCTCGTTCTCATCCTGGTGGGGTTGTTTGTTGCGGGAGGTGCCTACGCGGCCGTGACGTCCACCGCGACCGCGTCGGACGCTCCGATCTCGGCGACCCAAATCGCCGACGGTAAAGCTCTCTTCGCAGCGAACTGTGCGTCCTGCCACGGACTGGCCGGCGAAGGATCGAAAGCGGGTCCCTCTGTGATTGGCGTGGGCGCGCTGTCCGTCGAATTCCAGGTCGGCTCCGGTCGCATGCCGATGTCGGGCAGCGGACCGCAGGCCGAGAAAAAGCCCGTCCAGTTCACTCAACCCGAAATCGATGCGATGGCGGCATGGGTCGCAACACTCGCCCCTGGCCCGGGCGTTCCGGACGCTGCCACACTGACGGGTGGCGACGCCTCCAACGGAGCAGAACTGTTCCGAATCAATTGTGCGATGTGCCACAACGTCGCAGGAGCAGGCGGAGCACTGACCGAGGGTAAGTGGGCTCCACACCTCAACGACATCGACCCGGTTCACGTGTACGCCGCAATGGTCACGGGTCCCCAAAACATGCCCGTCTTTTCGGATTTGAACATTTCCGCCGAAGAGAAAAACGACATCATCGCCTATCTCAAGTTCCTCGATGACAATCCCTCCGTCGGCGGATTCGACCTCGGTTCGCTCGGCCCGGTTTCCGAAGGTCTGTTCGTCTGGATTGTCGCCCTCGGTGGATTAGTTGCCATCACCGTGTGGCTGTCGGCGAAATCGAACTAGGTCAACAGAGAGGATTGCACAATGTCTGAAAAGAATTCCGAACTGAGCATTCCCTCGGGCAGTGCCATTGCGCGCCCCGACCGCATCCAGAACCCGGGCTTCGAGCCCGAACACACACGGGTCACGGACGAATCCGAGAAACGAATGCGCGGAGCCGAACGCGGGATTTCTCTGCTGTTCATGCTCTCCGGGTTCATGACAGCAGCGGCGACGGCCCTCTATTTCATCTTCCCCATCGTTCCCGGTGATCTTTCGTCCACCCGAAACAACAACATGTTCGTCGGTCTCGCCATCGCCGCCGGCCTCTTGTTCTTGGGGATAGGCGCGGTCCACTGGGCCAAGGCGCTCATGCACGGCCATGAACTGGTGGAAGAGCGTCACCCGACCCGCGGTGACGACGCCACCCGCGCTCGCGCCGTCGAAATCTTCCAGGAAGCAAACAAGGAATCGGGCTGGACGCGTCGAAAGTTGTTGCGCAACTCGCTGATCGGTGCACTGGTTGCCATTCCCATTCCCGCGGTCGCGATGTTCCGTGACCTCGCGCCGGGAAACACACCGGAGGAAGTCCTCAAGCACACGATCTGGGCAAAAGGTGTTCGGTTGACGCGCGACCCGAACGGTGTTCCCATCAAGGCGAGCGAAGTGACCATCGGATCGGCCTTTCACGTCATTCCCGAAAACCTGTTAGAGGTCGAAGAAGGTTTCCTCAACGAGAAAGCCAAAGCGGCTGTCTTGCTCATGCGACTGCCCCAAGAGTCACTCAATGAGGCGGACGACCGCACGAGCTGGTCCTACGACGGAATCGTCGCGTATTCCAAAATTTGTACTCACGTCGGTTGCCCTGTTGCGCTCTATGAACAACAGACGCACCACCTGTTGTGCCCCTGCCACCAATCGCAGTTTGACGTGGCAAACCACTGCGCGGTGATCTTCGGACCCGCTGCGCGAGCCCTCCCCCAGTTGCCAATTACAATTGACGACGAGGGATATCTGGTCGCTCAGAGCGACTTCTTGGAACCGGTTGGACCTAGTTATTGGGAGCGTGTACGATGACCGTCGCAACAAACAAAAAGAACACCGAAACACCGTCCTCGGGACGTGGGATGCGCGTAGTCGGAGGTGTGGCGAACTACGTCGACGAACGGACCAGCATCTCCGGAGCGGTCAAGTTCCTCGGCCGCAAGATCTTTCCCGACCACTGGTCATTCATGCTCGGCGAAATCGCCTTGTACTCCTTCGTCGTCATCCTCTTGTCCGGCACCTTCCTGACCTTCTTTTACGACCCCTCGATGGTCGAAGTCCACTACGAGGGCTCGTACATCCCACTCAAGGGCCTGGAAATGTCAGCGGCGTATTCGTCCTCGCTGAACATCACGTTCGACATCCGCGGCGGTCTGCTCATGCGACAGGTGCACCACTGGGCTGCGCTGTTATTCATCGCCGCAATCGGGCTGCACATGCTGCGTGTGTTCTTCA
Organism: Gulosibacter massiliensis; assembly: GCA_945901035.1. Taxonomy (GTDB): domain Bacteria; phylum Actinomycetota; class Actinomycetes; order Actinomycetales; family Microbacteriaceae; genus MWH-TA3. Next base: position 3,234 of record CAMDKN010000065.1, read on the forward strand.
CCGGAGCTTTCCGCAAGCCCCGCGAAATCAACTGGGTGATCGGGTTCGTGCTCTTCATCCTCGCGATGGCCGAAGGATTCACGGGCTACTCGCTTCCCGACGACCTGCTCTCGGGTAACGGGCTGCGCATCATCGACGGCATGATCAAGGCCATCCCCGGTGCCGGAACGTGGATTTCTTACCTCTTGTTTGGCGGCGAATTCCCCGGCAGTGACGTAATCCCCCGACTCTATGTCCTTCACATCATGTTGCTTCCGGCTTTGGTCATCGCGCTGATTGCCATCCACATGGTGCTGCTCATCATCAACAAGCACACTCAGTTCGCGGGTCCGGGACGAACCAACGACAACGTCGTGGGCGCTCCGATCCTCCCCGTATTTGCCGCAAAGGCCGGAGGTTTCTTCTTCCTCGTCTTCGGCGTCATCATGCTGATCGGGTCGCTCTTCACCATCAACCCGATCTGGAACTACGGCCCGTACGACCCCTCCCCCGTCTCGGCGGGTACGCAGCCCGACTGGTACATCGGTTTCGCCGACGGAATGCTACGCCTTATCCCCTCGGGTTGGGAGTTCGTGCTGTTTGGATACACCTGGTCGATGAACCTGTTGGTGCCGATTGTCGTGCTGATGTTGTTCATCGTCATCGTCATGGTCTACCCCTTCATCGAAGCGTGGGTCACGGGCGACAAGCGTGAGCACCACATCGCCGAGCGCCCGCGCAACAACCCCACCCGCACCGCAATCGGCGCGGCCGGTGTAACGTTCTACGCGGTCCTGTGGGCCGGAGCGTCCTCGGACATCGTCGCCACGCACTTCCGCATGACGATCGAAGGCGTGATCCTCACGCTCCAGATTCTGCTCATTGTCGGTCCCGTCATCGCGTTCACGCTGGCCAAGCGGATGGCACTTGCGCTCCAGCGCAAGGACCGCGAGCTCGTCCTGCACGGCTATGAATCGAGCCGCATCGTCCGTCTGCCGGGCGGAGAATATCGTGAAATCCACACCCCTCTCGACGAATTCGAGCAGTGGAAACTGGTGTCGTTCGAGGACTACGAGCCCGAGGAATTGCGTCCGAACGCTCGCGGCAAGATCACGGTCGGTGCGCGTCTGCGTTCGTCGGTGTCGAAGTTCTATTTCGAGGATCGAATCGCACCCGTGACCACAAAGGAACTCGAGTCGGTCAAACACTAGCCAGTACCGCACTACGTGCGGCAAACAGTACCCTCGTCCAGACCGGTCGGGGGTGCTGTTGTTTAACGCGTGCCCGCCGAATTGCGTTTTACCGAGAGGCGCTGCCGATGATTACGGCAATCACGATCAGCACGAAGATTCCCGTCCCGAGACAACTGACACCGGACCAAAGGGACGATAAACAGCCCTGCGGCTTCTCGTTCACGACGTTAATTGTCAGGTTCGTGTTCGCCGGTACTTCGAACGACACCGGCTGTCCGGGAGTGACGTCGATCCGCTTTTCCACGGACGCACCATCGGTGCCGCCGTCCGCATCATCACGAGGTTCCGATTCTGGGCTAGGAGTTTTGCTCACTCGCCCAGCCTAAGTGTGCGGACGGACATGTTTCCGCCCTCAGAAATCCGTGCCGAACCGAGGTGCCGTTGGAGACCGTCTAGCGACGATATGCTCCGCGAACCGGCTCGTAGAACCATCCGATGAAGGTGATGAGAACCAGTCCGAGCGAGAACAACACGAGCCAAATGCCGACGGACATGGCCAACATTGCGATGCCACCAGCCGCGCCAGCGAAGAACGGCCACCACGACCACGGGAGGTAGTAACCCATGTCGGTGTCACCGTCATCGATGTCGGCTAGGTCGTTGTCTTCGGGCAGGACACCCCCGTTTTGGCGGCGAAGGTTGAGCAGGAGAAACCCGCCGAGGAGCAAAAACATCACCATGGTGAGAGGAATCGCGATGGTGCCGACCCACTCGACTTGGAAACCTCCGAGGAAGACCCAGGTCGGATACACCACGGAGAAGAACAGGAAGAACACGGCCAACCACAGGTAGACCTTGACATTGAGCGCCATTGCGGTCGAGTCCTTACTTGTCGACGTACCCGCGCGGGGCGAGTTCCGGGTGGTTCAAATCGAACGCCGGCGCTTCCGAGCGAATTCGTGGGATCGAGGTGAAGTTGTGGCGTGGCGGTGGGCTCGACGTCGCCCACTCGAGAGAACGTCCGTATCCCCACGGGTCGTTGACGCCGACCAAGGGGGCGTTGCGGTGCGTCCACCAGACGTTGAACAGGAACGGAATCATGGAGAACGCGAGCACAATCGAACCGACGGTCGACAGCTGGTTCATCCAGGTGAAACCGTCCTCTTGGAGGTAGGTCGCATACCTGCGCGGCATACCCATGACTCCGGCCCAGTGCTGAATGAGGAAGGTCATGTGGAATCCGACGAACAGCAGCCAGAAGTGCAGGTGCCCGAGGTCTTCGCGCAACTTTCGGCCCGTGAACTTGGGCCACCAGAAATAGAAGCCTGCGAACATAGCGAACACCACTGTTCCGAAGACCACGTAGTGAAAGTGAGCAACGACGAAGTAGGAATCCGAGAGGTTGAAGTCCAGCGGCGGTGACGCAAGAATCACACCGGTCAATCCACCGAACACGAAGGACACGAGGAAACCGAGTGCGAAAACCAGAGGTGTGTCGAAGGTTATGGAGCCACGCCACATCGTCCCGATCCAGTTGAAGATTTTGACGCCGGTGGGGACCGCAATCAACATGGTCATGAGCGCAAAGAACGGCAGCAGAACACTTCCCGTGACGTACATGTGATGTGCCCAGACAGTCATGGACAGTGCCGCGATGGCAATCGTTGCGAACACCAACGTCTTGTATCCAAAGATGGGCTTCCGCGAAAACACCGGGAGGATTTCGGAAATGATTCCAAAGAAGGGCAACGCGATGATGTACACCTCGGGGTGGCCGAAGAACCAGAAGAGGTGTTGCCACAGAATCGCCCCGCCGGTTGCCGCATCGAAGACGTGGGAACCGAACACACGGTCCGAACCCAACGACAGTGCCGCTGCGGCGAAGACCGGGAAGACCATGACCACGAGGAGAGAGGTGATGAGGGTGTTCCACGAGAAAATCGACATACGCCACATCGTCATCCCCGGCGCACGCATGGTGATGATGGTCGTGATGAAGTTGACTGCACCCATGATCGTCCCAAAGCCAGACAGACCGAGTCCAAACACCCACATGTTGGCGCCGACACCGGGCGTGTACGTTGCGGTCGACAGCGGGGCGTAGGCGAACCAGCCGAACGAGGCAGCGCCTTGCGGTGTCAGGAATCCCGCGGTCGCAACAGCTGAACCAAAGAAATAGAACCAGAACGCGAGTGCGTTGAGGCGCGGGAAGGCGACATCCGGCGCTCCGATTTGAAGCGGCATGAGGACATTGGCGAAAGCCGCGAAGAGCGGGGTGGCGAACATCAGCAGCATCAGTGTTCCGTGCATCGTGAACAACTGGTTGTACTGTTCCTTCGTCACGAGGTCCATGCCGGGCTGGAACAGCTGCGCCCGAATAATCAGCGCCATCACACCAGCGATCAGGAAGTACGCAAACGACGTGACGAAATACATGTATCCGATGGTCTTGTGGTTGGTCGTCGTCAGGTAATCAAGGAACACCGAACCCTGCCGGCCGGCTTTTACAGTGCTGACGCCCTCGGGAATTGATGCCGCGGGGGGACGGGGTGCTGTCGTTGTCATCGCGTTTCCTTATCCTTCTGTGTTTCCGTCGGTGCCGGGAAGAACGTTATTGGCGTTGTATTCCGCACCCCGGCTTCCCGTGAGGCCCTGATCGCGAAGCGCTTGCATCTGCGCACTGTACTCGGCTTCTGACACAACCTTGACCGTGAACAACATGAGCGAGTGATATTCGCCGCACAGTTCGGCGCACTTTCCGCGGAA
>CAMDKN010000066.1 GCA_945901035.1 Gulosibacter massiliensis
CTGAATCAACGACGGTGCACTGCGGAGAAAACCTTGTTTGTCCGCGTCAAAAACTGCCACGAGAGAAACTTCGGGAAGATCGAGCCCTTCGCGCAGGAGGTTGATGCCGACCAGCACGTCGAAACGCCCCTGGCGGAGTTCCGACAACAACTCGACGCGTCGGAGTGTGTCTACATCGGAATGGAGGTATTCGACCCTGACTCCCATTCCGCGCAAGTATTCGGTGAGATCTTCCGACATCTTTTTGGTCAGCGTCGTGATGAGTACGCGTTCGTCTTTTGCTACACGTTCACGGATGCTCTCGAGAACGTCGTCGATTTGTCCTTTCGTTGGCTTGACCCTGATCTGTGGGTCTACCAAGCCGGTCGGACGGATGATCTGTTCCACCACGCTGTCGACAACGCCCATCTCGTACTTCCCCGGTGTCGCCGACAAATACACCTTTTGTCCGACCCGATTGAGGAATTCCGCCCACCGAAGCGGTCGGTTGTCTAGGGCGCTCGGGAGACGAAAACCGTGCTCGACCAGAGTGCGTTTGCGGGACGCATCCCCCTCGTACATTGCGCCGATCTGGGGAACGGTGACGTGGGACTCGTCAATGATGACCACGAAATCATCGGGGAAATAGTCGAGGAGCGTGTTCGGGGGCTGCCCCGGCTCGCGCCCGTCCATGTGCATCGAATAGTTTTCGATTCCGCTACAGAAGCCGATCTGTTCCATCATCTCGAGGTCATAGGTTGTGCGCATTCGCAGCCGCTGCGCCTCGAGCAACTTGTTCTGACCCTCCAGCACCGCGAGGCGTTCCTCCAGCTCCGCTTTGATTGCCACGATCGCGCGACGCATCGTCTCACCGCTGGCGGCGTAATGTGATGCCGGAAAAATGGAAATCGACTCCAACTGCTTGATTACCTCGCCGGTTAGTGGGTGAAGTTGATAGAGCGCCTCGATTTCGTCTCCGAACATCTCGATTCGAACCGCTAATTCTTCGTACTGAGGGATGATCTCCAGGGTGTCGCCGCGGACTCGGAACTTTCCACGGCTGAAGTCGATGTCGTTACGCTCGTATTGCATTCCCACGAACTTGCGGATGATGTCGGTTCGGGTGATTCGTTGCCCCACTTGAAGCGCAATCATCGCTTCGAGATACTCCTCCGACGAACCAAGACCATAAATGCAGGACACCGTCGACACGACGATGACATCCCGGCGTGAGAGCAACGAGTTGGTCGTCGAGTGACGCAATCTCTCGACCTCCTCGTTGATGGACGTGTCCTTTTCGATGAACGTGTCGGTCTGAGGAACGTAGGCCTCGGGTTGGTAGTAGTCGTAGTAGGAGACGAAATATTCGACTGCGTTTTCGGGCATCAGGTCACGGAATTCGGTGGCGAGCTGTGCGGCGAGGGTCTTGTTATGGGCAAGCACGAGCGCCGGTCGCTGAATCTGTTCGATGAGCCACGCGGTCGTCGCGGACTTTCCTGTTCCCGTCGCACCGAGCAACACGACGTCGGTCTCTCCCGCGTTGATACGGGCGGCCAACTCGGCAATCGCCTTCGGCTGATCGCCACTGGGCGTGTACTCGCTGATGACCTGAAACGGTCGAACGGCGCGAGTTGGTTCCATCAGTCCAGCCTAATCCCGATAGCGAGACGCAATCTCGTGCCAGACGGCGTCGGTCTGGGCTATGGTGTCGTCGATCGATCCGCTCGAGTCGATGAGCCAATCCGCCACTTCCGCACGAGCCGCTTCCGTCGCTTGTGAGTTGATTCGCGCCCAGGCCTCGTCACTCGACAGCCCCCGAATCGCAACGAGTCGATCATGGCGAACCTCGGGATCACACGCGAGCACGATCACGCCGTCGAATTCTGTGGCACGTCGGGTTTCCACCAGCAGGGGGATGTCATAGATGATGATCGCGTCGGGCTCCTGGATTTGAATGTCGGCGACTCGCGCCCGGAATTCGGTTCCGATTGCTGGGTGGACGAGTGCTTCAAGATCCGCACGGGCGATTCCGTCATCGAAAATCAGCCGACCGAGTGCTGCCCGGTCTAGTTCGCCGTTCGAATCGATGACCCCTACGCCGAAACGCTCACGAATTGCGTTCAGCGTCGGGCTTCCCCCACGCTGCACGAACCGCACCAATTCATCGGCCGAAATCACGTGTGCCCCGAGTTCTCGAAAACGCGCCGCAACAGTCGACTTCCCCGCGGCGATTCCGCCGGTCAACGCGATAAGTGGCACTCGACCAGAGTAACTACAAGGGGTGGCCGTTTCCGACCACCCCGCAGTAGTTGATCGCTACTATTCGGCGCCCTCGTCGGCGAGCTTGTCGCGCAGCGCGATGAGCGCCTCGTCCTCGAACAAGGATCCCGGAGCAACATCGTCCGACGTAGACGCCGAAGACGACGAGGAATCAGTGTTCGCAGGAGCAACGTCGGGCAGAGCGTCCGCCTCGGCGTTCATGCGGGCGACCTGAATCTTGTGTGATTCCCAACGCGCTTGGGCGGCGCCGTAGTCGCGCTCCCACTTCGTGCGGGCTTCGTCGAAGCCGTCCTTCCAGACACCCGTCGCCGGGTCGAAGCCATCGGGATAACGGTACGCACCGGTCTCGTCGTAATCGGTCGGCATGCCGTACAGCGCGGGGTCGAACTCGGTACCTTCCGCGTCAACACCCTCGTTTGCCTGCTTGAGCGACAGCGAAATGCGTCGACGTTCGAGGTCGATATCGATGATTTTGACGAACACATCGTCGCCCACCGAAACGGCCTGCTCGGCGAGTTCGATGTGCCTCGTCGACAACTCCGAGATGTGCACCAATCCTTCGATTCCGTCCGCGACGCGAACGAACGCGCCGAACTGGACGAGCTTTGTGACCTTTCCGGGAGCGATTTCACCGATCGCGTGTTCGCGGGCGAACACCTGCCACGGGTCTTCCTGCGTCGCTTTGAGAGACAGCGAGATGCGCTCGCGGTCATTTTCGACCTCGAGTACCTCGACGGTCACTTCCTGACCGATCTCGACGACCTCGGACGCGTGCTCAATGTGCTTCCAGGAAAGTTCGGACACGTGAATCAGTCCGTCGACACCGCCGAGGTCCACAAAGGCACCGAAGTTGACAATTGACGAGATGACACCCTTGCGGATCTGGCCCTTCTGGATGTTCCCCAGAATCTGGCTGCGGCTCTCTGACTGCGTCTGCTCAAGCAACGCGCGGCGCGAGAGAACGACGTTGTTGCGGTTCTTGTCGAGTTCGAGAATCTTCGCTTCGATTTCTTGCCCGAGGTAGGGCGTGAGGTCGCGCACGCGGCGAAGTTCGATGAGCGATGCCGGCAGGAAGCCACGCAGACCGATGTCGACGATGACACCACCCTTGACGACCTCGATAACGGTTCCGGTGACGATTCCGTCTGCCTCTTTGACCTTTTCGACATCTCCCCATGCACGCTCGTACTGTGCGCGCTTCTTGGAAAGAATCAGTCGGCCTTCTTTGTCTTCTTTCTGAAGAACGAGGGCCTCGACCACATCACCGACGGCGACAACCTCTTCTGGGTTGACGTCGTGCTTGATGGAAAGTTCACGGATCGGGATAACACCCTCCGTCTTGTAACCGACGTCGAGGAGAACCTCGTCGCGGTCAATCTTCACAACGGTGCCTTCAATGAGGTCTCCGTCGTTGAAGAACTTCAGCGTTTTTTCAACTTCGGCGAGGAAATCCTCGGCTGATCCGATGTCATTAATCGCGACCTGTTTGGTCTGGGGTGTAGTCATAGGTGAATTGCTCCAGTGGGGCATAAAATAGGCCCACGCAAATCTCTTCACGCGGGCAGCGGACAGGGACGTGTTGCCCGGAGGCAACAGTTCAGTCTACTGACCTATTCGAAGTGCCCGCAACCGCTACCAGTCGCCGAGAACCGCCACGCGAAGGGTGTCAAGCCCGGTCCCACCAATGTCTAGTGCGCGTTTGTGCCACGCGGGGAGTGAGAAGGCGCTGCCCTCCCGGCGCTGAGACTCCGCGCGCAGATCTTCCCAGATTCGCTGACCGATTTTGTAGGACGGTGCCTGTCCCGGCCATCCAAGGTAACGATTGACCTCGAAACGAACGAATTCGTCCTCCATCAGCACGTTGGCACGCATGAAGTCGTAGGCGTATTCCGCATCCCACACGCTATTTCCATCGGGGCGTTTTTTCCCGAGGTGCACCCCGATGTCTAACACCACTCGAGCGGCGCGCATCCGCTGACCGTCCAGCATGCCGAATCGATCGCCGTCATCGTCCAGATACCCGAGTTCGGACATCAACCGTTCGGCGTAGAGCGCCCAACCCTCGGCGTGTCCCGAGGAACCGGCCAATTGGCGCCGCCAGGTGTTCAGTTCGCGGGAGTTGTAGACCGCCTGCGCAATCTGCAAGTGATGACCCGGAACACCCTCGTGATAGACCGTCGTCGTTTCCCGCCACGTGTCGAACTCGGTGACACCTTCGGGCACGCTCCACCACATTCGTCCCGCGCGCGAGAAATCATCGCTCGGCCCCGTGTAATAACTCCCGCCCTCTTTCGTCGGCGCGATGTGGCACTCGAGTTTCCTCATTTTCTCTGGGATATCGAAGTGTTCGCGTCCGAGTTCACGCACCGCGGTGTCCGAGAGGTTCTGCATCCACGCCTGCAGTGCGTCGGTTCCATGAATCTTTCGAGACGGATCATTGTCGAGAGCCGCGACGGCATCGGCGACCGAACCACCCGCAATTCGGCGGGCGATCTCCTCCTGCTCTTTCGTCATTCGAGCGAGTTCATCGAGTCCCCATTCGTAGGTTTCATCGAGGTCGACGGTTGTTCCGAGGAAGTGGTGGGAGTGAAGCTGATACACATCGCGCCCGACGCCGTCGTTGTCGTGAGAGGCCGGGGCGAGGTCGTTTCGCAAGAAATTGACCAATTCGAGATACGCGAGCCGGGCTGATTCAGCAGAAGTGCGCAACTGAGCGCGCAATGATTCCGGAAGGTCTGCCGGCGCTGTGTTCGTGGCGAAGTCGACGAAAAAGCCATCCCGACCGCCGTTTCGCTCCGCTTGAGTGATCACTTCGATGATTTGGCGTCGCGCGGGAACGTGGCCCTCACGAATTCCCGACGTCAGCGATTCGCGGTAACCGGCTAACGCACCCGCGACGTTCCCGAGCTTGGTGGCCACCGCTTCCCAGGCCTCGACGCCGTCGGTCGGCATGAGGTCGAACACATCTCGGACGCCCTGGGCAGGTGACGCGATGTTGTTGAGATCGCGCAGATGCCACTTGGACTCCGACAGTTCGATGGACAGTTCGAGGTCCGCGGTGAGATCCAGTTTGGTCACACGGTCGATGTCGTCGACGGGGTCGGTTTTCCGAAGGTCCGAGAGGGTGGCCCGAACAGCAGAAATGTAGGCCGCGTGACCCGCCGGCGAGTGGTCACCGTAGGACGTGATGTCTCCCTCGCGCCCCAGCCAGATACGCATGTCCGGTTCGAGTTCGCAGAGCGTGTCGACCCACTGCTCGGCGATGCGGTCAATAGCGGAGGGAGTTCGTGTGTCGTTCATGGGATGAGCCTAATGACCGGCGGCCTTCCACGACGACCCCAACCCCACCTGGACATCGAGTGGGACCGACAGAGTCACCGCATGTTCCATCGCCTCTTCCACGATGACGCGGAGTTTCTCGGTTTCGCCGGGGGCGACCTCGAAAATCAATTCGTCGTGAACCTGCAAAACGAGGCGAGAATTCAACTTCGCATTTCGAAGTCCCTCGACCGCTCGGATCATCGCGATCTTCATGATGTCCGCGGAGGTTCCCTGAATCGGAGCGTTGAGAGCAGCGCGTTCAGCGTTGTCCCGCATCATCCGGTTGGAACTTGTGAGGTCACGAAACTGACGTTTCCGACCGAACACGGTGGTGGTGAACAAATCCTTTCGCGCCTGCTCGACAACGGATCGGAGATAATCACGGACACCCCCGAAACGGGCAAAATAATCCGCCATGAGAGCCTTTGCTTCCTTGTTGTCGATTCGCAGTTGTTTCGCCAATCCAAACGCGGACAGCCCGTATGCGAGACCGTAGGACATCGCCTTCACTTTCGAACGCATGGCGGGTGTCACGTCGGCCGGTTCTACCCCGAAAACCTTTGCGCCCACGAACCGATGGAGGTCCTCGCCCGACTTGAACGCCTCGATCAGGTTTTCGTCGCCGGACAAATGCGCCATGATGCGCATCTCAATCTGCGAATAGTCGGCGGTGAGCAGGCCCTCGTGCTGCGAGTCCGAAATGAACGCCGCACGAATTTCGGCTCCAACCTCGGACCGAATCGGAATGTTCTGGAGATTGGGATCTGATGACGAAAGCCGGCCCGTGGTCGTTCCAGTCTGGTCGAAGGACGTGTGAATTCTGCCGTCGCTGTGAATGCTCTTTCGCAAGACCTCGACGATCTGGGCGAGTTTGGTTTGCTCGCGGTGTTCGAGAAGGCCGTCTAGGAACGGGTGCGGATTCGATGCCTGTAGGTCAGCGAGTGACGCGGCATCGGTTGAGTATCCCGTTTTGGTGGATCGCGTCTTCGGCATCTGAAGCTGATAGAACAGCACCTCTTGCAATTGCTTGGGTGACGACAGGTTCATCTCTTTGCCGATCATCCCGAACAATTCGGCTGCCTTGGCGTCCGCAGCCGTGGTGAGACGACCGTAAATGTCGTCGAGAATCGACGCGTCCATGGCAATACCGGCGCGTTCCATGTCGACGAGAACAGGAATGAGTGGAACCTCGATGTCGCGCTCGATGGTCTTCATGCCCTCATCCAGGTGGTCGTCGAACTCGGCGTCCAATTGGGTCAGAACCCACGCTGTTGTTGCCGTGTTCGAGGAGTCCACCGC
>CAMDKN010000067.1 GCA_945901035.1 Gulosibacter massiliensis
CGCTTTTCGGCCGAGGAGAGCACCCATTCGGCGTACTCGGGCGAGGTTGCAGCGATGTCCTTGTCGACACCGATCATGCGGCCGTCAATGCCGGCTTCGGTGATGGCTTCGGAAACGGCACCGAACTGGTCGCCACCGACGGGGAAGAGGACGTCGGCGCCGGCTTCAATCTGGCCCGCGGCGATGGTCTTCGAGGTTCCCGAGTTGGGGACGAAGTCACCGATGAAGTCACCGGTCTCCGTTGCAGGGTCCCAACCGACGACAGTGACGTCGGTCATGTTGTCTGCGCCCCATGCCATGGCTCCGTAGTAGTAACCGGTCATGAAGTCGGTGACAGCAGGGATCTGCATTCCACCGTAGGTTCCAACGACCTTGGTCGTGGACTGTGCTGCGGCGAGGTAGCCGGCGAGGTACGACGACTGGTTCATCGAGTACATGACGGGCTTGAGGTTGGTTGCACCGTTCGACCATCCGTCAATCGTGACGAAGCTCATCTCGGGGTTGGCCTCGGCCGCTGCGTTGACCGCGTCAACGAGGTTGAATCCGACGGCGATGGTGACATCGCAGCTCTGGTCAATCATGGCCTGGAGGTTGGGTCCGAAGTCATCGGGGGTTGCCGATTCGGCGTCCGCGATGGACACTCCGAGTTCGGCCTGAGCCTTCTCGAGTCCTTCGTACACCGACTGGTTGAACGACTTGTCGTTCCACGAGCCTTCGTCCGAAACGGCGCAGGCGAGGTAGTCGATCGGCTCGACGGGACCAGCGGTCTCGCTGGGTGCTGCTGCACAGCCGGCCAAGAAGACCGCAGCCGCACTCGCCAAGGCGAGTCCGGTCCATGCACGCGAAGTGTTGTTCTTCACAGGGTGATTCCTCTCATTGAATGGAATGGTTTCCGACCGGTGTTTTCCGGGCGGGCCCCACCTAATGTCTTTATCTTATTGACGCACAGTGGTTTAGCACCCAAAGACACCGCAAAAACACGGGAACCACTACCAAATCGTTACATTGAGATGGATTTTCGAGGGAATCCGCAGAAAATCATCAGAGGACGGTGTCGTCCCCCGACTGGCGGATTTGTTCCACAATGTTCTTGACGCGTTGGGCGTGCGCGGCCGTCGTCACGAGCAGGGCATCGGGGGTGTCGACGACGACAATGTCTTTCACTCCGATGAGCGAAATGAGTCGTTTTGTCTGTGAGACGACAACACCGCTGGACCCCTCGTTGAGAACGCGCGTGTTCTCGCCGAGGGTGGCGAGGACGTTAGCCCGTCCGCTGGTGTGTAACCGCGCAAGCGCAGCGAAATCACCCACATCGTCCCAGCGGAAGTCCCCGGGAATCACCGCGAGGCGGCCGTGTTCTGCTGCGGGTTCCGCAATCGAATAATCGATGGCGACTTTGGGGATCGTCGCCCAGAGCGCGTCCAGGACCGATTGGCGGCTCGGTGAATCCCACGCGTCCGCGATTGCCTCGATCGGTTCCGCCACGTCGGGACGGTTCGCCCGCAATTCGTCGAGCAACACACTCGCCTTGGCGATGAACATCCCCGCGTTCCACAGGTGCGTATCGCCCTCCACATATTCGGCCGCGGTGGCGGCGTCGGGTTTTTCCACGAATCGCACAACCCGATGCGCGTGAGGGGCGGACGCAACATCGAGCCCGTCGCCCGACTCGATATAGCCGAACGCAGTCGACGCCGACGTGGGCCGAATTCCGATGGTGACGATGAATCCCGCTTCGGCCGTGGCAATCGCTTCATTCACGGCGCTCACGAAACGTCGTTCATCGTCGATGACATGGTCGGCGGCAAAAGACCCCACGATGGCGTCGGGGTTTCGGCGCACCAGAATCGCTGCGGCCAGAGCGATGGCGGCGGTGGAGTCTTTGGGCGATGGTTCGAGCACCACGTTGTCGGGAGCGAGCCCGGGCAATTCCCGCGCAACAGCCGTGGCGTGGGCGTTACCGCACACGACCACGATGTTGTTGCCCGCGATCGGCTCGAGTCGGTTCCACGTCTCGGCGAGAAGACTGTGTCCGCTTCCGGTGAGGTCGTGCAGGAATTTTGGCGAGTCCGCCCTGGACAACGGCCACAGTCGCGAGCCCGCTCCGCCCGCGGGAATGATCGCGTAAAAGTTCGCGTCGCGGCGTTGGTTGGCCATGTCAAACAGCCTACGCGAGAGCGATAGAGTAGAGGCACTCGAACACTTTTCAGGAGGCACTGAGTGGCAAACACCGTCGCTCGCGAACCACGCACAGTGATTCGCGGAACGCTGTACCGAGGTCACGAGGGGATGTGGTCGTGGGTTCTCCACCGCATCACCGGCGTCGGTATCTATTTCTTTTTGTTGGTTCACATTCTCGACACCGCAACTGTTCGGCTCGACCCGGAACTGTACAACGTGGTGATGGAGGCCTACAAGACGCCCATCATGGGACTCGGTGAAGCCGCGCTCGTCGCCGCCATCGTGTTCCACGCATTCAACGGATTGCGCATCATCCTTGTCGACATGACCCGCTGGGCCGTGCGCCACCAACGCGCCCTGTTCTACGGCGTTCTCGTGTTGTGGACCGTGGTGATGGTCGCGTTCCTCCCCCGTCACTTGATGCACGTCTTCGGGGCGTAACCGTGAACACACTGCTCAAACAAATGCGTTTCGATCGCCTCGGCTGGATCTTCATGCGTGTCTCCGGCGTCCTTCTCATCGGGTTGATCTTCACCCACCTGTTCGTCAACCTCATGCAGGACGGTGGTGTCAAGGCCATCGACTTCGCCTTCGTCGCCGGCAAACTGGCGGACCCGTTCTGGCAGTGGTTCGATGTCTCGCTGCTCTCGCTCGCACTCATTCACGGAACGAACGGAATGCGCGTCGTTGTCGACGACTACGTGACACGCCCACGCCTCAAAAAGGTGTTGCAGGCCTCACTCTTCGTTTCCGCAACGGTGCTCATCATCCTCGGCACGCTCGTCGTCTTCACGCTCGACCCGTGCCCCGTTGGCGCACCCGCCAGCATTCTTCCCTCGTTCTGCAGCGCAGGCTGACACCAACCCCTAAAGGAGCACAAACCGTGACCACGGTTCATCACCACGAGTACGACGTCGTCATTGTTGGAGCGGGTGGTGCGGGCATGCGCGCGGCCATCGAGTCTGCCCCCAACGCTAAAACCGCCGTCATCACCAAGTTGTATCCGACGCGGTCGCACACCGGTGCGGCGCAGGGCGGAATGGCCGCTGCGCTGGCCAACGTCGAAGAGGACTCGTGGGAATGGCACACGTTCGACACCGTCAAGGGTGGCGACTACCTCGTCGACCAGGACGCCGCCGAAATTCTCGCGCGCGAGGCCATTGACGCCATCATCGACCTCGAGAACATGGGACTCCCGTTCAACCGCACGCCCGACGGAAAGATTGACCAACGTCGCTTTGGTGGCCACACCCGCGACCACGGTAAAGCACCGGTTCGCCGCTCGTGCTATTCCGCCGACCGCACGGGACACATGATCCTGCAGACCCTCTTCCAGAACTGCACCAAATTGGGCGTCGAGTTCTACAACGAGTTCTACGTGCTCGATCTGATTCTGACCGAAGAAAAGGGAACGACACGCACCACCGGCGTCGTCGCCTACGAACTCTCGACCGGTGACGTCCACGTGTTCAACGCGACTTCAGTGATTTTCGCCACGGGCGGTTTCGGCAAAATGTTCAAGACCACCTCCAACGCCCACACTCTCACGGGTGACGGCGTCGGAATCGTCTGGCGCAAAGGCATCCCGCTCGAAGACATGGAGTTCTTCCAGTTCCACCCGACCGGGCTCGCCGGACTCGGAATCCTCCTGACCGAGGGCGCCCGAGGCGAAGGCGCGATTCTGCGCAACGCGAGCGGTGAGCGTTTCATGGAGCGTTACGCCCCGACCATCAAGGACCTCGCGCCGCGAGACATCATTTCCCGCTGCATGGTTCAGGAAGTCGCCGAGGGCCGCGGAGCCGGCCCGAACAAGGACTACGTGTTGCTGGACTGCACGCACCTCGGCGCCGAAGTTCTCGAAACCAAACTTCCCGACATCACCGAGTTCGCCCGAACCTATCTCGGTGTCGACCCCGTCACCGAGCCGGTCCCCGTGATGCCCACCGCGCACTATGCGATGGGCGGAATCCCGACCAACACGGACGCCGAAGTGTTGATCAACAACACCACCGTAATCCCAGGGCTTTACGCCGCCGGAGAGTGCGCGTGTGTGTCGGTTCACGGCTCAAACCGACTGGGAACCAACTCGTTGCTCGACATCAACGTGTTCGGAAAGCGCGCGGGCCGAAACGCCGCCGCCTACGCAAACAAGACCAAGCGCCCCGCGATGCCGAAGGCGTCGGAATCATTCGTGCTCGGGCTCATCGAACAGATGCGCACCGCGGACGGAACGGAAAACGTGGCGGCGATTCGCAAAGAACTTCAATTGGAAATGGACCGAAACGCCCAGGTGTTCCGTACCGAAGAGTCGCTCAAGCACGCACAAACCGTCATCGAAGGGTTGCGCAAGCGCTACGCCAAGGTCGGCATTCACGACCGCGGTCAGCGTTTCAACACCGACATGCTCGAAGCCATTGAGCTGGGGTTCTTGCTCGACCTCGCCGAAGTTGTCGTTGTCTCCGCCCGAAACCGCAAGGAAAGCCGTGGTGGTCACATGCGCGACGACTACCCGGATCGCGACGACAAGAAATACATGAAGCACACGATGGCCTACAAGAAGGGCGCCAAAATCGAAATCGATTGGAAGCCCGTCGTCATCACGAACTATCCGCCCATGGAGAGGAAATACTGATGCCCGAACTCGGCGTCGTGGACTCATTTACCGTCACGTTTATCGTGCGACGGTTCAACCCGGAAACGGACCAGGAAGCGTACTGGGAGAACTTCGAGGTCGAGATGTATTCGACCGACCGTGTGCTCGATGGCCTCCACAAAATCAAGTGGGAACAGGACGGTTCGCTGTCGTTCCGCCGCTCGTGTGCTCACGGGATTTGTGGTTCGGACGCGATGCGAATCAACGGACGAAACCGACTCGCCTGCAAGACCCTCATTAAGGACCTTGACATTTCGAAGCCCGTCTATGTCGAAGCCATTAAGGGCCTGCCCCTGGAAAAAGACCTGATCGTCGACATGGAACCGTTCTTTGCCGCGTATCGCGAGGTCCAGCCGTTCCTCCAGTCGACGTCCAAGCCGGAGAAGGAAAACCTTCAGTCACCCGAGCAGCGCGAACGATTTGACGACACCACCAAGTGCATCCTGTGCGCCGCGTGCACGACGTCGTGCCCCGTGTTTTGGACCGACGGACAGTACTTTGGCCCGGCCGCGATTGTGGCGGCTCACCGATTCATTTTCGACTCGCGTGACGAAGCCGCCCAGGTGCGTTTGGACATCCTGAACTCGAAAGAAGGAGTGTGGCGCTGCCGCACCACCTTCAACTGCTCCGAGGCCTGCCCTCGCGGCATCGAGGTGACCCGAGCGATCTCGGAAGTCAAGCAAGCGGCCATTTCCGGCGTGCGTCGCTAGATTTGGCCACGAGAAATCACGCGGTTGCGGTACGAATCATGATGCCCGCGGTGTCACAGTGAAAATCCTGTGTGTCACATCCTGTTTCAGCGGGATTGTGTCGACGTATTTGGCGTCCGAGGCTCTCGACCTGGCCGGCCAACGGTTAGGCCACGAGATCCTCATTGAAACCCAAGGCTCAGCGGGCTCCGCACCGTTCGTCGACACCGATATCGAACAGGCCGACGGCGTCATTTTCGCGGTGGACGTTCCCGTCGTTGGTCGCGAACGTTTCACCGGCAAGCCCTACCTCGAGGAGGAAATCGCCTCGGCGATTCATGCGCCCCGTGAACTGATTCACCGTTTGGTCACGCAGATCACCGACGGGACGGCGAAACTCGTCACAACGGAACCGACGGCACGGGAAGCCCGGTCGGTCCCTGTCGATTCGTCTTCCGAGCGCGGTTTTTTGGCCAAGCTGTTCGGACGGGGCCGCCGGGATTAAGCGGTTCGCGGTCCTGCACCGACCCTAGGATTGGGTCATGGTCACGCGCATCGCTTCCGTCAATGTCAACGGCATCCGGGCCGCGTATCGCAAGGGCATGGGCGAGTGGCTTGCGGGTCGTGATATCGACATCGTGGGAGTCCAAGAAGTCCGGGCCGAGCGCTCCGACATCGACGCACTCGTCGACTCGGCGTGGCATGTGGTCAACGACGAAGCAACGGCGAAAGGCCGGGCGGGTGTCGCGATTTTTTCGCGCGTTGCCCCCACCGCGGTGCGGACCGAATTCGGACCTGGCGATTTCGACAGCGCCGGCCGATGGATCGAAGCCGATTTCGCGGTCGGGGCTACGACCCTCACCGTCGTCTCGTGTTACGTCCACTCTGGCGAGGTCGACACTCCTAAACAGGTTGAAAAATATCGATTCCTCGACGCGATGGAATCGCGACTGGCAGAACTGGGCGCGAACGGGTCGCTCGCTCTGGTCATGGGCGACCTCAATGTCGCACACCGAACACTCGACATCAAGAATTGGAAAGGAAACACGAAAAAGGCGGGATTCCTTCCCGCGGAACGTGCGTACTTTGACCGATTCGTCGGGGCCGAGGACGACCCGGCCTACAACGCGGGAGCGGGACTCGGTTGGGTGGACCTTGGACGGCGTTTCGCCGGCGAAGTTCCCGGCCCCTACACGTGGTGGAGTCAGCGCGGACAGGCGTTTGACACCGACACCGGCTGGCGGATTGATTATCACCTCGCGACGCCCACTCTGGCTGCGACCGCCGTTTCCTATGCCATCGACAAAGCCGATGCGTGGGATACTCGCTGGAGCGAT
>CAMDKN010000068.1 GCA_945901035.1 Gulosibacter massiliensis
GTGTACAGCAAGAGTCCCCCGACGTCCCGTTTGACGGCTTCCGCTTGGCCGGGGGCCATCCCGAGCAGCATCTCGACGTCAATTCCCGACTGAACCCCGCGCTCGTTCGCGAGCAGCCACGAATAGGCGATGTCGAACAGGTTGTGGCCGGCGACACCGATGCGAACATTCGCGATGCGTTTCGGGTCGAGTGCGTAGTTGATGACGCGTTTGTAGTTGGTGTCGCTCTCTTGTTTGGTCGACCACGTCGCGAGCGGCCAGTCGTGTAGGGCGGATTCGACCCGTTCCATGGGAAGGTTTGCGCCTTTGACCACCCGAACCTTGATCGCGGCACCACCGCGGGCGCGGCGGGCAGCCGACCACTTTTGGAGTTGCATCATGGCGGCGAGCGCATCGGGCAGGTATGCCTGCAACACGATCCCCGCTTCCAACTTCAGGAATTCCGGGCGGTCCAAGATCTGCGTGAACACGGCAATGGTGATGTCGAGGTCCTTGAATTCCTCCATGTCGAGGTTGATGAAGGTGGAGGTCGGTCCCTTCGCCGCACGTGTGTAGAGCGGCAGCAAGCGCTTCACCACGTGCGCGACGTTCTGGTCGTACGACCACGGCGAGTGGGGTGCGACGGTCGCCGACACCTTGATCGAGACATAGTCGACGTCGGGTCGAGAGATGAGAGCGGTTGTTCCGGCGAGACGCTTGCTCGCTTCGCGCTCGCCGAGCACCGCTTCGCCGAGGAGGTTGATATTGAGTCGGACGCCCGGCTTTTTCAACTTGTCGATGACCGCGCCCAACCGAGTGTCGGTCGCGTCGACGATGAGGTGGCTCACCATTTTTCGGAGCACAACCCGCGCAACCGGGATGACGACGTGCGGAAGGATCGGTGCGAATAGTCCGCCGAGTCGGACGGCCGCACGCATGAACCAGGGAAGAAAGCTCGGGACGGAGGGAGCGATGTTGCGCAGTGTTCGTGCCGCCACGCGGATGTCTTCGGGGCGAACGACACCGTCGACAAACCCCACGGTGAACGCCAGTCCGTTCGGGTCTTTGAGAACACCCGCGAGTTGGGCGGCGGTCGCGTCCACGGGGAACCGCTCCGCCTCCGTCAGCCAACGACGAACGAGGTCGATGGTGTCGGTGGCGAGCTGATTGGAAGGCGCTGCTGTCGTCATATCGACAAGTTTGCCGTCAAAAGTCGTTTTACATCAACAAGCTCAGAAGCTACCCGTTCGGGGCACTCGCGTGAACACGACGTGTGCCCCGAACGGGATAATGGGCAACATGATCGGTCTCGGAACACTCATCAACATCGGCACGATTGTCACCGGATCGGCGGTCGGCGTAGCCATCGGCTCGAAACTCCCCGAACGTACGAACCGCGTCGTCACCGATGCGCTGGGGCTGATCACGCTCATCATGGGTGGACTCAATCTGGCCGCACTCGGCGATCCCGCGTTCGTCGGTGCCGTCGGCGCAGCGGCTCCGTTCCTCATCGTCATCGGGTCCCTTCTTATCGGCAGCATTATCGGGTCACTGCTCGGAATCGAATCGCGCCTGGAGAGCTTCGGTTCGTTCATCCACGGCAAACTGGGCGCGAAATCCGAGGCGAACACCGCACGGGAACGGTTCATCCAGGGGTTCGTCGATGCGTCCCTGATTTTCGCGATTGGCCCACTCGCCATCCTCGGTTCGTTCAGCGACGGCATGGGGCTCGGAATCGACCAACTCGTGTTGAAATCCGTGCTCGACGGTTTTGCCTCCATCGCCTTCGCCGCGTCACTGGGCTGGGGAGTCGCCTTCGCGGCGTTGCCCGTCGGAATCTGGCAGGGGCTCCTCACACTCGCCGCCTTCGCGCTCGGCTCGGTCCTGCCCGGTTCCCACATCATGGCACTCACGGCTACGGGCGGTGTGCTCTTGCTCGGAGTCGGTCTGAGGCTCCTGAACCTTCGTGCCGTATCGGTCGCCGACATGCTGCCCGCACTCGTCGTCGCCCCCATCCTGACGAGCATCGTCGCGGCGTTCTTCTAGGCGTCTGAGCGAAAAAGCGCCTGTTGCCGCCATCGTGTGCGTGGTAGCGTTACCCACACTGTGGAACGGTTCACACACTTGACGGAGGTCACCGATGGCGTCACATTCCCTCCTGATTGGCGGTGAATGGGTCGCCGCTCGGGCCGGTGAGACCGAGAACGTCACGTCGCCGTTCAACGGGGACATTGTCGGCGAAGTCGCCCTCGCGCGCCCCGCGGACGCAACCCTCGCGATTGACGCTGCGGTTCGTGGTTTTGACGTGTGGCGACGGACGCCCGCGCACGCTCGATTCGCGATTTTGACCCGCGCCGCACAGCTTGCGGACGAACGCATCGAGGAGATGGCCCAGTTGATGTCCCGCGAGAACGGCAAATCTCTGGTCGAATCGCGCGGTGAAGCAGGTCGTTCGGGTGACATCATTCGGCTCGCCGCGTTCGAGGGTTCGCAACTCTACGGAGAATCGCTTCCGCTCGACGCCAATCGCGGGACCGGCTTCGACAAGATCGGTTTCACGATTCGCCAACCCGTCGGGGTCGTCGTCGCGATTTCACCCTTCAACTACCCAGCGTTGCTCGTCCTCCACAAAATCGCCCCGGCGCTCGCGGCCGGGAACGCCGTTGTTCTCAAACCCGCGCGCGCCACACCGCTCACGGCTCTCGCCGTCGCCCAGTGCTTCCTCGACGCGGGGCTCCCCGCCGGAGTGCTCAACGTCATCACGGGTGGCGGATCCGACATCGGTGATGCGCTCGTTCGCGATTCCCGTGTCCGAAAGATCTCGTTCACCGGGTCCACCGTTGTCGGCGAACACATCGCCTCGGTTGCCGGTATCAAAAAACTCTCACTCGAACTCGGCGCGTCCGGACCCGTCATCGTGATGGACGATGCCGACATCGAGGCCGCCGCGACGTCCATCGCACTGGGTGGCTACATCAATGCCGGTCAGGTGTGTATCTCGGCCCAGCGAATCATCGTGTCCGAGAGCATCGTTGGCGATTTCCTCGACGCGCTGAAGCCGAAGGTCGAGGCGATTCGCGTCGGTGACCCACTCGCTGACGGAATCAACGTCGGAAGCCTCATTTCGCGGGTCGAGGCGGACCGCGTGATGGCGTCCATTACCGCGGCCGTATCGAGCGGCGCGACGCTTATTACCGGTGGCCAGCAGGACGGAACCGTCATCACCCCGACCATCGTGGCCGATGTGGATCCGTATTCGCCGTTCGCGCAGGACGAGTTGTTCGGACCCGCCGTCGCCGTGAGCACCGCGCGCGACCTCGCGCACGCCATTGAACTCGCCAACTCGACCGCCTACGGACTCGGTGCCGGGATGTTCACCAACAATTTAGCCAGTTCGATTCGCGCCATACGCGAAATCGAATCGGGCGTCGTGCACGTCAATTGGACACAACTGTGGCGCGCCGATTTGATGCCGTACGGAGGTTTCAAGTCGAGCGGAATCGGAAAAGAAGGTCCGCGTTCGGCGGTTGATGAAATGACGGAAATCAAAACGGTGATCCTGCACGGAACACCGTGGGACAACTAACCAGGAGAATCATGGCCAGTACGAAGGGCACCATTCGCTTGACCGTCGCCCAGGCGATCGTCAAATACATCGCCGCGCAGTACACCGTCACCGACGGCGTCCGCGTCCGGTTCATCCCCGCCGCCCTCGGAATCTTCGGGCACGGGAACGTTGCAGGCTTGGGACAGGCGCTCGACGAATACAACGATGACCTGCCGTTCGTGCAGGGTCGCCACGAACAAGCGCTCGCTCACGCTGCGATTGCTTTTGCCAAGGCGTCACGACGTCGCCAAACTCTCGCGGTCACCGCGTCGATTGGCCCGGGCGCGCTCAACATGGTCACCGCAGCCGGACTCGCCACCGTGAATCGGCTCCCCGTGCTGTTGTTGCCCGGAGACATCTATGCCACCCGTCGTCAGGGTCCCGTGCTCCAGCAATTGGAAGACCCCACCGCGCCCGACGTCTCGGTGAACGACGCGTTTCGACCCGTCTCGCGATTCTTCGACCGCATCACCCGCCCCGAACAGATCCTCACGAGCCTTCCGCGGGCGTTTCGGGTGCTCGCGAACCCCGTGGAAACGGGCGCGGTCGTCGTGTCGTTGCCGCAGGACATCCAATCCCACGCGTTCGATTACCCGGTCGAGTTTTTCGCCGAACGCGACTGGAAGATCCGTCGACCCGAACCGGAAGCCGATGACGTCACTCGGGTTGCGGACATCCTCCGAAAAGCGCAGAAGCCCCTGATCATCGCCGGAGGCGGCGTAATCTATTCCGACGCGACCGCCGCATTGGAGCGATTCGCCGATGCGACCGGAATTCCCGTCGCCGAGACCTTCGGCGGCAAAGGCGCAATTCAGAACCCGGGACCCTGGCACGTCTGGGGGATCGGACTAGAGGGCTCGCCCGAAACAAACCGCCTGGTCGAACAAGCCGACGTGATTTTCCATATCGGAACACGACTGACCGACTTCGCGACCGGCTCGCAGTCGCTGTTTCAGAACCCAGACGTGAAATTCGTTTCCCTCAACGTGAGTGAGTTCGACGGCGTCAAGCAGGGCGCCGCCACCATCGTCGCCGACGCGCGCACCGGACTCGAAGCCCTGTTCACGGAACTCGGCCCGCACCGCGTGCCGCCGCCGTGGTCTGCCGAAGTTGCAAAGCGACAAACGGCCTGGCGCACAGCGCGTGACGCCGCCATTGATCCCGACGTCCTCTTCCCCACATCGACCGCGACCGACCCCGACGGCACCGACGCCGTCATCACCCAGGGGCAGCTTTTGGGCGTCCTGCAGGAACACGCGCGGGACGGAGACACTCTCATTGCCGGAGCGGGCGGCCCTCCGGGCGACGTCCAAAAGGTGTGGGACGCGACGAACGGTCGTTTCGCGCATCTTGAATTCGGTTTCTCGTGCATGGGTTACGAACTGCCCGCCGCAATCGGTGTTCGTTTCGCGGACCCGGACCCGGCTCATCGCGTGACGACGTTTATCGGTGACGGCACGTTCCTCATGTCGCCGACGGAAATCGTCACCGCAGCCCAGGAAGGCCTGCCGATCACGATTGTGATTTCGGAAAACCACGGGTATCAGGTCATCCGTCGTCTTCAGATGTGGCGCGTCGGTCATCACTTCGGCAACGAGTTCCGCTACCGCGAACCATCAACCAACATCGCCCAGTCCACCAAAGCACCCGCCCCGCGAATGGAGGGCGCTTACCTCGACGTCGACCTCGTGGCGATCGCGAGCGGGCTCGGGGCTCACGCCCAGCGGGTTCGAACCGCCGATGAGTTCCGAAAGGCGCTGAATGACACGCGGGACGAAACCCGTCCCGTCGTCATCGTCGTCGCCACCATCCCCCACGCCAACCTGCCCGGATCGAACGTCTGGTGGGACGTCGCGCCCGCCGAAGTGTCCGACCAGCCGTGGTTGACCGCAGCGCGGGACGAATACGCGGCCGGATTGAAGAACCAGAAGTGGCACGGCTAATCTCGTGACGAATCCACTCGACCGCGGAAAGTTCCGCGAGCGCCTCCAGAGCCGTGAACTCACGGTCGGCACGTTTCTGGGTCTCGGATCACCACTCGCCGCCGAGGTCGCCGCTGCCGCGGGTGTCGACTGGGTTCTCGTCGACTGCGAACACGGTGCCGCGGGAGACGATGTTGTTTCGCCGACCGTGATTGCCGCGAGCGCCTACGGCGTCCCCGCGCTGGTGAGGGTCGAATCGGCCGACCGCATCCGAATCGGTCGCGCACTCGATGCGGGCGCTGCGGGAATCATGATTCCCCGCGTGACCGGGTTGGACGAGGCCAGGGAAGCGATCGCGCATTTTTTCTACCCGCCCCGCGGCGACCGTGGTGTCGCCACCTATAACCGCGCCAATCAGTGGGGGGCGGACCTCGCGGCACTCGATGGGGCGGTACACGCCTGCGCCATCGTGCAGATCGAGACCCGAGGGGCGCTCGACGCCGTCACCGACATCGCCGCTCTCGACGGGGTTGACCTCGTGTTCGTCGGACCCCTCGACCTCAGTTACGCACTCGGGTGCCCCCGTCAGTACGACCACCCCGATTTCCTTGCGGCGCTCGACGCCGTTGTCGCAGCGGCGTCCGCTGCGGGTATCCCGGCGGGGATTCTGGCACCCGATGCCGAGTCGGCGGCGCGCCACATCGATCGCGGTTTCCGGTTTATTGCGCTGTCCTCCGATTCGGTGCTGCTGTCCACCGCCATTCGCAGCAACCTCGACATCGTCAGGGGACCGCGCCCGTGACCGCGGTCGTGTCACCCAGTGCCGTGCGCGCGGTCCGGTAGGGCTGCCGAGTGGCTATTGTCGTTGGGCTCGGGTCGGTCGATGCCGTCATTGTCCAGCCGATTCTGGGGGAATCGCACCGGCTCGTTAACGATCCGACCCCGGCGGACCTCACCGACGCGGTCGGTGCGATTGTTCGCGGCAACGTGACCGTCGACCGCGAAATGTTTGACGCAATGCCAAATCTGCGAGTTCTCGCTCGGACCGGTGTCGGGACGGAACGCGTCGACTTGGACGTCGCCCGCGAACGCGGAATCCCTGTCGTTATTACGCCCGGCAGCAACACAAACGCCGTGGCCGAGGGTGTGTTGGCGATGATGCTGCACCTGACGAAGAACCTCGCACGGCTGACCGAACTGGTGCGGGACAACCGCTG